>JAUIFC010000074.1 GCA_030429455.1 Bacteroidia bacterium
TCGTTTCCATTTTACTTTCGTTTTTAATAACGATACAAATATTTTGGATTTGTACGCAATTATTTTGCGTAGTAAAAAGAAATCATTTATTTTTAAAATGAATTACACTAAATACTATTGAAAAACAGATATATACAATCTTTTTCTGATTGGTTGCCTTCTGAAATAAATACCAATGTGTATTGGATGATGTTAGATAAATACTATTCAGAACCCTTTAAAGCTTGTCTTAATTCTACACATTTAGAAAAATAATTATGTACGACGAAAACGGGACTAGAAAAAAAATCAACTAATGAACTAAAAAGACTCCAATGGCACTGAATAAAAATGCACTTATTCGCTATAAAACTATTGATAAATGCTTGCAAAATCACTATCGCAAATGGACTTTAAGCGACTTGATCACAGCATGTTCTGACGCTCTTTACGAATATGAAGGCAGAGATGTAAATGTAAGTAAGCGAACCGTTCAACTCGATATACAAATGATGCGAAGCGACAAATTGGGTTATAATGCGCCAATCGTTGTTTACGACAAAAAGTATTACAAATATGAGGACGAAGAGTATTCGATAACAGATATCCCATTAAATGAAGGGGATATGAATGTCTTATCCGAAACTGTCGAAATGTTGAAGCAGTTTAAAGATTTCTCTTTGTTTTCTGAATTAGGTGGAATTATCCAGCGCTTAGAAGATAAGGTTTATACCGAAAAAACACAACAATCCCCAATCATCCATTTGGACAAAAACGAAAAATTAAAAGGACTTGAGCATCTGGACGTATTGTACCAAGCCATACTCAAAAAAGTGGTGCTCATTGTGACTTACCAATCTTTTAGAGCTCGTCAGCCAAGCGAGATTGTGTTTCATCCTTATATTTTAAAAGAGTTTAATAACCGATGGTTTCTAATTGGCAGGCCAGGAATCGAAGGCATAAGGCCAATAGTTACGTTTGCATTGGACCGAATTTTGAGTATAGATTTTGATACCAGCATTGCTTATACTACAAAAGAATTTGATGGCGATGATTACTACAAAAATGTAGTCGGTGTCACTGTGTCGAACACCAAACCTGAGCGCGTTCAATTTTGGGTGGATAAACATAATGCACCTTATGTCATGACAAAACCCATTCACAATTCACAGCGGCTCATTGAACATCGAGAGGATGGTGTTGTTTTTAATATTTTTGTTCAAATCAATTTTGAATTAGAACGTGTCCTTCTCGGTTTTGGTGAAAGCATTGAAGTCTTGAAACCAGAAAAACTAAGAAAAAGGATACATCAAAAACTAAAAAACGCCGTCAAATTGTACCATTCACCAAACTAGATTGCCTGAATCACCCTTTCTTCCGAAAGTACATAGACATGCTCCTCCTTTTCTGGCGTCACGTAATAATTTCCAGTAAAATCGCCAAAGGCCGGTAAAATCATTTGGTTTTGCTTTTGATAAAAACAAGATAAGCCTAAGTATTGTTTTCCTCTGCCTCTTAATTTATAACCAGGATGAACATGTCCACAGATATTAAACAATTCGGTCGTTTCTGGAATATGTGTAAAACAAAAGCAGTCCAGTTCCAATTGTTCAAGAATTTTAAACCCTAAATTTTCAAATTTATGTAAAGGAATAATATCGTGATTTCCAACGATTAAGGTGAATTGAACGGCTTGTCTTTTTACCCATTCTTCAAATATGAGCCATGATTTATTTAGTGTAGAATGAAATAAATCTCCCAAAAACACCACTTCTTTTGGTGCAAACTGAGCAATATTCTGTTCTATTCGAATATAATCAATAGCGTTGGACAAATCTGGCAAAGCTGTGCCATGTTTTCGGAAATGCTCTATTTTTCCGAGGTGCAAATCGGCTATGGTTAACAACTTTTGTTTAGGCCAAAACATTGAGCCATAATGATGTAAAATCAAAGATTCTCCTTGCAAATTTAATTCCAAAACTAAGAGATATTTAAGGCTTTATGCGTGTTTTTAATAGACGCTTTTTGTTTATAGATTAACCAAGAATCGCCTTTAAATTTTCGCATTATATTTTCCTTAAGTCGCATCATGGATACATTATAAAGGGCTTCTGCAAGATGTTTTGGTCTCCTTGCTAATGCTCTAAGACTGATAGAAAATCCTGGTGTTTTATAAGTCATATAATGCCAATAGCCTTCAGGCATGTAAAGCGTATCTCCGGGGTGAAGTTGCGTTCGAAAGCCTTTTGCAAACTTTAAAGCTGGAAATGCTTCGAAATCTGGGTTTGAAAAATCTATACTGTCATTTGTTTTTAACGCATTTGGCACTTTGTAAAGGTATTTTGTTTCCGAAGGTGGGAAAATTAAACACTCTTTTTTACCATATAAATGCACATGAAGAATATTTGCCAAATCGATATCGTAATGCATAAAGACTTTGGAACCTTTTCCCCCAACAAACAAAAACGGTAAAGATTTAAATAAGCGAAGGCCAATACTCGGGAAATTAATATGTTGTTGAAGTTGAGGTCTTTCTTTAATAAGGTTGAATAAAAACAAGCGCAAATCAGTAGGTTCAGATTGGAGCAAATCGATGTATTCTCCAAACTTCATTTTGGCTTGAGGTTCGTTGTATTTATAGTTTGCGGTGATAGGTTTTGAGTCGTAAAGCGGAACAGTTATCTCTCCTGCAATATGTTTAAAATAGTCAAAATCCCAGAGATTGAGTGCCTCCCAATCTCTGGTAAGATGTTCTATAACAACTGGCTTTTGGGGTTTGACGTATTTCCTTTTAAATTCTTTGGGCGAAATATCACCAACCCGTTCAATGGACTGTGTGTTAAACTTGTAATCCATTAAAACCTCATTAATGAGCGCTTCTCACCAATTTAGCTTTAGCTTTAGCTTGCTCGTTTCTTTCGATTTTATGGTCTGGTCTGGTCCATTTTGGTTTTTCGCCAAGAGGAACTAATTCGGAGTCGTCTTTGGGAACTGATGTTGGTTTATCCCCTTTTTCAAAAGGTTTTTGAGGCGTAATGCCCAAAGCTTCAAACAATGCCATGTCTTCATTCACATCAGGATTTGGAGTGGTCAATAACTTGTCGCCTGCAAAAATGGAGTTGGCGCCAACAAAGAAACACATGGCTTGGCCTTCTTTACTCATTTGGGTTCTCCCAGCGGACAGTCTAACTTGCGTTTTAGGCAAAACGATTCTTGTTGTGGCAATCATCCGAATCATATCCCAAATTTCAACGGGTTTTTGATCTTCAAGAGGCGTGCCTTCAACAGCAACTAATGCATTTATTGGTGTCGACTCTGGTTGCGGACTTAACGAGGCCAGCTGAATTAACAAATCCACTCGATCTTCAACCGATTCGCCCATTCCAATAATTCCGCCACTGCAAACGGTCACATTGGTTTTTCTTACATTATCTATCGTATCCAAACGATCTTGGTAACCTCTTGTAGAAATCACCTCTTTGTAATACTCTTCCGAAGAATCTAAATTATGGTTATATGCGTAAAGCCCAGCTTCCGCCAAGCGTTTGGCTTGATTTTCTGTCACCATGCCAAGCGTACAGCAAACTTCCATATCCAGTTTATTTACTGTTCTCACCATGTCTAGCACTTGTTCAAAATCTTCACCATCTTTTACATTTCGCCAAGCAGCACCCATACATAATCTTGAGCTTCCAGAAGCCTTTGCACGCAAGGCTTGAGCTTTGACATGAGATACACTCATCAAATCATTGCCTTCTATATCTGTGTGGTAACGCGCCGCTTGTGGGCAATAGCCACAATCTTCGGAACAACCGCCAGTTTTTATGGATAAAAGTGTAGAAACTTGAACTGTATTTGGATCGTGACTTTCTCTATGTACTGTGGCGGCCTTGTACATCAATTCCATTAATGGTGTATTGTATAGGGCCAAAACTTCTTCTCTAGTCCAATTATGCTTCGTCATTTATTGATTTTATTATAATGGTTAAAAAAAACTTAAAACCAAATGTACAAAAATTCATTTGTTGGACAAGGTCTTAAAAGTAATAGTGCAGATAACATGACCGTTGGCAGGTTTTGTTTATTTCTTGTGCCCATATTTGTCCCATCTTCCGATTTCCCAAAGGGAAGACTTTTTTCTACTTAGAAATGTACTATTCAGAGCTTATGATGACACTTACGGCATTTCCTCCGAATCCAACGGCATTTACCAAGACCGAATTTATTTTTGTCGGAATGGTCGCATTTTTATAAAATGGATTTTCAATGAAGGTGTTGTGCTTTAACATTAAATAGGCAAGCTCTATACTCATCGCGCCGGAAGCACCAAAGGTATGTCCGATTTGCCATTTATTAGTAGTTAGTGCTGGCAATTGTGGAAAAACGCTTTTTACCGCATCAAGCTCACTTAAATCGCCTTTTACAGTACCAGGAGCATGCATGATGACTGCATCAACAGTTTCGAGGTTTGCTTGTTGCAGTGCCATGACCATGGATTTTTGTAGACAATCTGCATCTGCAGATAACGAAATACTATGACTGATTTGCTCTGTGGCATAGCCTATTCCTGAAATTTTTACCGCGCCTTCTGAAGGCGTTGTACCCATATACGCTAAACATGCCGCCTCTCCCAATACCAGGGTGTTTACAGATTTTTTGAAATCTAAACTTCGACAGGGAAAATCGCCTGTTCGTTTGGAATACAACTTCAACACCTGCATTTGTTCAATCGTAAAATCCGTTAACGGGGCTTCAGCACCGCCGACAATAAAATCGTTTAATAGCCCAGATTTTAAAAACGCATACCCATTCAGCAGGGCATGCAAAGCTGAAGAACAGGTTATCGAATGACTAATCGCCGGACCTTCCAAACCTAGATCCTGAGCCACATTGGTTGCAATATTTCCTAATGTAGTGGTCGGTGATGTCGCAAATGGCAGTTCTCCGTGTTGTAAATACTGTTTGTATGCATTTTCGAAAGTTTGGGTAGCTCCTCTTGAAGAACCGATATTTATGCCAACCTTTTTGGTCCTCAGCTGATTTTTTTTGGTTAAGGCTCTTCCAACTGCTATGGCCATTAGCGCTGTTCTATCGAGGTTAGAATAACGTTTATCTTCATCAGCTATATAATCTAATGCTTTATATTGAGATGCAGATAGGGAAGATACCAGTACACCTTTTTCCTTAAAACAATTAAATTTTGGTTGTTGGGCAGTTAAGCTTTTCCACACCTCTTGTGGGTTTGATCCTAAGGCAGAAAGGGAGGAAATATGATTAAGGTAAATGGGTATGTTTGTCATAACTGCGGTTAGTGCAAAAATAAGATAGCATAACTGGATAATGCCATTTCTTACGACAAAATATTCTACTTCGAATTCAATAAAAGTTAAACACCAAAAACGTTTCCACTCTACTCCTCAATCACTTCCACCTTGACGATAAAGTAATCGGTTTCGCCTTGCCAAACAAAGGCTTTATAACGTTGTTTGTAGCTGAGCTTGACACGTTTGCCTTCGGCGTTTTCTAAATCTGTAATGACCGATTCGTCAAGTACTGAGAAATTCCAAAGGTTACCTTCAAGTCCATCTTTAGCATCTCCTGTTCGAAGACCACCCATATTCAACTCGCCTTCGTAGGTTTTAAATATGACGCCTTTTTTACTGAATTTAATTAGTTGTCCTGCTCTTGTCCCTTCCGAATATGTCCAGGAAGCTGCCCATAATGCGATGGCTGCAAAAACAATGACGACTGCTAAAACTTTGATAAAAAATGACTTGACCTTAGATTTGAATGACTTTTGCTCTTGTGACATAGTAGTTGCTTTAAGTTTTTATTGATAAAGGAGATGTTTTATAGACCATTAAAAAATGTAAGAATTGTACTGACCTTTTATATTTTCATTTTAGTGTCAAACTCTTTTTTTATTGTTTATCCACCTCCCGAATCAAATAAACAAATACTGGAAAATGATCGCTATACCCACCTGAAAAGTTACTGCCCGACCAACTCCTAAACGGATAACCTTTCCAACGGCCTTTTGGGTTTTGAAGAAATGGAGGCGAAAAAATGCCAGATTTGTAATATCTAAATTCAGAGAAATCGTCTTCTAAAAGTGGATTTGTAAAAAATATTTGGTCAAACACATCCCAACTGCCTCTGTAAGCAATGGTTCCACCACCTTTTCTACGGATATTTTCATAAGGATTATATATTTCTTTTAAGCCAACTTCTTCTTTATTGAACTTTGCGCCAAGCACTTTTGCAATGCTCTTATTATAAGGCCCATCATTAAAGTCACCCATCACCATAATTTTCGCATAAGGGTCTTTGATATGAATGGAATCGATGGCTTTTTTGACCACTTTGGCAGCTTCTACACGACCAGGTTCCGATTTCTTTTGACCACCGCCACGAGAAGGCCAATGGTTAACGATAAAATGAAATTCCTCGCCTTTTAGTTCACCAGATACGACCAATACATCTCTTGTATGATTTCTTTTGGTTTTATCTTCACCATAATAGATTTTAACTGGATGTGCAATTGAATTTGTAGGTTTAAACATGCTTGATTGGTAAAGCAATCCAGTATCTATGCTTCTTTCGTCAGGAGACTCGTGGTGAATGTAATCATAATTATAAGGCAACAGCCTTGGATGAGTAATCAGATCTATGAGGACATCGTCGTTTTCAATTTCGCAAACACCTAAAATAGCAGGTGGCATTTTGGCGATGTCGGTCCCTATTTCTGCAATCACCTTCGCCATGTTTTTTATTTTCTTCTTATATACTTCTGGTCGGATAGCAGAATCCATTTCCATAATGGGAGAGCGTTCATCCAATTTTGTTGGATCGTTTTCGACATCAAACAAATTTTCAAGGTTGTAAAATGCAACTGTAGCAATGCTATAATCCTTATTCTGAGCTTGTATCGTTGTGCTCAAAAAACAAGTTAAAACACATAAAAAAATACAATTATTTATTTTCATTATTATCCTTATGTAAAATATTAATCTTTTCGGTTTCAAAAATACTCATTATAAAAATGAAATTATACTTTTGCAGAAAATTCATAATATTTTCTTAATATGAAATTAATATCAAGAACTGCTCCATCATTGAAACAAGCAATAGCTTCGATACTGTTCTGCTTTCTATCTGGAGTTGCAATGGCACAAACTACAGGTGTTTCTGGTGTTGTTGTGGACGATACCGACGAAAAACCTATCGCTTCGGTGATGATTAAAATTGAAGGCAGCTTATTAGAAGTTCAGACGAATGATAGCGGTGCGTTCGAATTAATCGGGGACTTGCCATTAGGAGAACAGATTTTGTCCATTTTCAAAACAGGATATGTTTCAAAACGATACCCTGTCATTATTACTGAAAATGAAACGCTCAAACTAGGAACCTTATTCTTAAAAGAAGACATCGCCAAAGAAGCGGAACAAATTGGAATCATCAGTTTATCTGACAACGAATTAGCGGGCGACGATAGTGTCCTTTTTAATGTATCTGGCTTGTTGCAATCTACTCAGGATGTGTTTTTAAGAGCAGCGGCTTTCGATTTTAGTGCTACATTTTTCAATCCTCGTGGGTATGACAATGCTCGTGGTAAGATTTTAATCAACGGTATGGAAATGAATAAATTTTCTACTGGTAGGCCACAATGGACACAATGGGGTGGCTTAAATGATATCCAAAGAAATAGAACGCTAAGCATGTATAGCCATGCCAATGAATTTCAGTTTGGAGATTTAGCAGGAACAACAAACATAGATATGCGTGCCTCATCCTTGAGAAAAGGTGGTCGAATTTCTTTTGCTTCGGCTAATCGTTCGTACCAAGGCCGAGTCATGGCAAGCTATAATTCTGGCATATTAGGTGGTGGATGGGCTTATTCTGTATTGATGTCAAGACGATTTGGAGAGGAAGGTTTTATAGACGCTACCTTATACGATGCAAATTCTTTTGCAGCTTCGGTTGAAAAAATAATCAATGATAAACACAGCTTGAACTTTACAGGCTTTTATGCACCAAACCGAAGAGGATTGTCGAATGCCATTACTCAAGAGGTAAAAGACTTAAAGGGCAGAGAATATAATCCTGAGTGGGGCTACCAAAACGGTGAAATGCGAAACGTAAGAACAAGAGAAATTGAACAACCCGTTTTTATGCTTAACCATTATTGGGATATTGACGAAAATATTTCCTTAAATACGAATATCGGTTACCAATTCGGTAAGATTGGAACAACACGAATAGACAATGGCGGAACAAGAAAAGTAGTGGATTCGAATGGCGATGTTTCTTATTTAGGTGGCGCTAGAAATCCATCTCCAGTTTATTATCAAAATTTGCCTAGCTATTTCTTAAGATTTGAAAATCCAACAATGGCAGATTTTGGAAGAGCATTTCAGGCACAACAAGACTTTTTAGAAGACGGACAGTTTAATTGGGATGCCGTTTACCTCGCCAATGTCAATAATCTTGCAACCGGTGGAAATTCAACTTATATTTTGAAAGAAGACATCGAAAATGAAAATATGATTTCTTTCAATACTATTCTGAATGCAAAGCTTAAAGATAATATTACGCTGAATGCCAGTGTAGATTATAGAGCAAATACTATTGAAAACTATGCTGAAGTTGTGGATCTTCTGGGAGGACAACAGTTTTTAGATATTGATTTCTTTGCAGACGAAGATGGACAGTCTTCAAATTTTGAATTAACGCGTTCAGCGCAAGCGGATTTAAGAAATCCAGACCGATTGGTTGTTGAAGGAGATCGTTACGAGTACAATTTTGAGTTCGATGCACAGGAGTATAACGTTTTTGCTCAAACACAATTTCAGTATTCTTGGGTGGATTTTTACTTTGGTGCTAATTATGGTAGGACGACGTATCAAAGAAATGGACTTTATGAAAACGGCTATTTTGAAGGCGATTTGTCCTTTGGAGAAGGCGAACAATTGGAATTCGATATTTTAGGAGCCAAACTAGGAGGTATATTTAAAATTAAAGGCGGTCACTATATAGATGCCAATGCAGCCTATATTCAAGATGCACCTTCATTAAGAAATTCTTACATCAACCCAAGACAAAATCACTTTGTAGTTCCAGATGTCAAAGAGACCGTTTCTACTCATGCTGACCTGAGCTATGTGTATAGATCGCCTGTAATCCAAGCGCGTTTAAGTGGGTTTTATACCCGATTCGAAGACGAGACGAATGTAGGATTTTACTTTAGTCAAGATGATGAGACAGGTGCTTTTTTACAGGAAGTTATGACAGGCATCAACAGACAACATTTAGGGATGGAATTTGGGATAGAAGCACAGGTGACTTCTACCATTAAGTTGAAAGCTGCAGGAACAGTTGGACAGCACACTTATGACAACAATCCAAATATTGCCTTCTACAGCCAAGACCCATTAAATCCTGATTTTCCTGATGATAATACACAGCCTTTAATCTTTGGAGAAGGGACGACGGCCTTAAAAAATTATAGAGTCGAAGGAGGACCACAGACCGCTTTGCAATTAGGATTTGAGTACAGAGACCCTAATTATTGGAACATTGGTATAACCTCCAATTATTATTCGAATGCCTATGTTAGTCCAGCAGGAATAACGCGATCAGACTTGTTTTTTAGTGAGGCAACAGATCCCGATCCAGATGTAGCAAGACGATTATTGGCCCAAGAAGATTTTGGAGAGTTCATGTTGTTTAATGCCATTGGAGGCAAATCTTGGAAAGTTGGCGATTATTATTTAGGATTCTTTGCAGTGATCAACAATATTTTAGGAGAAGACTTTATCACCGGTGGTTTTGAGCAGGGTAGAATAGGAGGCTACAATGGCCTGCTTGAACAGGAAAATAATTTTGGTGGAAATACGTTTGACAACCGTTATTTCTTTGGCTCAGGCACTACGTATTACCTCAATGTATATTTAAGATTTTAGAAATTTCAATTAAACTTTTTATCAATATAAAATGAAAACAATTCAATTTAAACTTGCTTTTTTAGTATTACTTTTTGGTATAGTCATCACATCATGTGTTGAAGATGATGAGTTTGATATTCCAAATACGGTTAATGTCCAAGATCCTATTTTTGGCGAAAATGATACCATTATCACGATTAATTCGATATTAGGTACAATCGAACAAAATGACGGCGATAATTTCATCATAGAAAGTAATCTCGATTTGTACATGGAAGGCTATGTCGTGTCATCCGATGAAGGTGGAAACTTTTTTGAAGAACTTATTATTCAAGATAAACCAGAGAATCCAACGGCTGGGATTAGAATTTCGGTGAATACAAACCCATTATTTACTCGTTACAACTTTGGACGAAAAATTTATGTTCACATGAATGGTCTAACGGTTGGTTTAACAAATGGTGTTGCTGCTGTTGGTACAACAGATGGCGATCGTGTTGGACAAATTGAAGACAGTCAGACAGAAGATAGATTGCTTTTAGGCGCTGAAGTAGCAGACATTGTTCCACTTCCTGTTTCTGTCATCGATTTTTCTGACCAACTTGAGAATTTGTATGTTCAATTAAATGATGTACAATTTCCGAGAAGTAGTATTTTTGGCGAAAATGGCCCACTGACGTTTGCTTCTGAAGGTTCAGACGAATTTGACGGAGAACGTGTTCTAGAGAGCTGCGAATCTGGAAGTTCGGTTATTTTAAGTACGAGTACGTTTTCAGATTTCAGATTTTTAAACCTGCCAGGAGGAGCAGGATCGATATCAGGAGTCTTATCTAGAGACTTTTTTGACGATTTCTATACCCTTTTAATCAATTCGCCTGAGGACATCAACTTCGACCAGGAGCGTTGTGACCCAGACTTGTTGTTTTGTGAAGGGCCAAGTGGAGGTTCGACTGTTATATTTGAAGAAGACTTTGAAAGCGCTAGTAACATAAACGATTTGGTTTCTGCAGGTTGGACGAATGAAAATGTTTCCGGAGGGAATTTGGATTATATCATAGGTGACTTTAGTGGTAATGCTTATGGTCAAATTTCTGGTTTTAATTCAGGTGAAACAGATTCTCAAGCTTGGTTAATTACGCCTCAAATCGACTTGTCTGGCACTATTGAGGAAGATTTGAGTTTAGACATCCAAACGAATTTTGATAATGGTGAAATCCTTACCATTTTTATTACCAGTAACTATACAGGAGATCCTTTAACTACCGAATGGACGCAATTGGATTTGGAAGTGCCAACAGGTCCTGGAAGTGGCTTTGGCAGTTTTACATCTGTAGGTCCAACGAATATCAGTTGTGCTGGAGAAACGGTTTGGATAGGGTTCAGATACATCAGCTCCGATCCAGGTCCAACAACTAGATACCATATCGATAATATTGAGATTACAGGGAACTAAGCTCTAGCCCCGTAAATTTCCCAAATGGGACTTAACGACTAGCCTTCTGATCAGCAGGGAATGTGTCAATCTGAATTTGTTTCAGAATCTGAGCTAAATTCAGATTGATATCTAAAGTTTTTCAAAAGAGGTTTTTATTTTCTTTTAATATGAAACAAAAGTATTCAAGAATTATACAAGGATGTATGACCTGGGGTGTCTGGGGTAAAAACTTTTCGCCATCAGAAATGTCGGAAAGTATCATTCAGAATGTTGATTTAGGCGTGACAACCTTCGATCATGCGGATATATACGGAGACTATTCAACTGAAGCTGCATTTGGAGAGGCTTTTCAAAAATCAAAACTTAATAGAGAGAAGGTTCAATTGATTTCGAAATGTGGTATTCAGCTTCAGAATGAACACAGAGGAACTTATGTAAAGCATTACAATTACTCAAAAGACTATATCATTTCTCAAGCAGAGCAATCACTTCAAAATTTGAAAACAGCGTATTTGGATGTTTTTCTTTTACACAGGCCGAGTCCTTTGATGCAGTTGGATGAAATAAAGGAAGCAATCATTCAATTAAAAAATCAAGGAAAGATTAAATCTTTTGGTGTATCCAATTTTACACCTGAACAAATATCTTATCTAAGGCAAGATTTAACTGTTGAGGTCAATCAAATTCAATGTTCACTTACCCATTACCAGCCTTTTGAGGACGATTCGTTGTTTTACCACAAACGACATGGAATCCTAACAATGGCTTGGTCGCCGTTGGGAGGTTTTCATAAAGTAGAAGAGCAATCAGAGTTGAGACAGGAAATCTATGAGCAATCTGAAAAATACGAGTGTTCAGCATCCCAATTGGTATTGGCTTGGTTAATGCATCACCCTTTGGAAATTCATCCCGTACTAGGAACTTCCCAACCATCCCGTATCAAAGAAGCTGTAGAGAGTTTGAATATTGATTTAAGCTTGCAGGATTGGTTTCAGCTTTACGAGGCTTCAAGAGGAAAAGAAGTGGATTAAGGTTAATCTCACAGTTTAAAACTTAATAATAGACCTAGGCGTTACCAAGACATTTAGACTTACATCATTAGCATTGGTCTCAATAATGTCGACAGGTTCAAAAAACGACAAGCCTACCTTAAGCGTGTCTGGCCGGCATTGTTTTAAAAACCGGTCATAAAAGCCTTGTCCATAGCCGACACGATTTCCATTGTTGTCGCAAGCCAATAAGGGTACAAATACAACATCTAATTTGTCTACAGGCACTTCCAATCCTTCAACAGGTTCTGGAATTCCGTATGAATTTAATTGGATTGGTGTAGAATCGGTGAGCAGATAATGCTTTAAGGTTCTATTGCTAAAATCACTTTTGCTCACGACTGTATTTTTATCCTTTCCTTGTAGGATATGCAAAAGGTACTCAGTGTTTACTTCACGGTGCCTTGCAATACTCAAAAACAAATGGTAATACTGTTTTTCCCAAATCCTAAGTTTTAAAACCAGATTGGCGATGCTCAGACTTTTGTCTTCAACTTCATCTGCGCTAAGGTTGTTTCTTTTTTCTTTAAAAATATTTCTGAGTTGGGATTTATTCATGGTTGTCTGTAGAAACATGGAACAAAGCATCACCTTGATGAACCATTGGGGACTGATTAACATTAATGATATACCCAGATGATTTGGCTTTCAAAATGTGCAAGAAGCTGCCATAAGGATCAGTGATATGCGCTAAAACATCACCAGGTTCGACCCATTCGCTAATCTTTACCTTAACATGCAATAGACCGCTATACTTTGCCCTAAGCCATTGGGTTTTATGGATAAAAAATGAAGGTTTGCTGGCTTGTGGTGGACTAAACTCTGTTTTAAGCATGCCTAAATGCATTAAAACTCGTTTTAAACCGTCAAGTCCATGTGCTGTGATTTCAGAATTGGTATCTTGAGATTTACCTCCTTCGAACAAGAGGATCGGAATGTTGAGTTTTTGGCAGGTTATGCGGTATGAATTTTTAATATTTGACGAATACACCGTAAATGGTGCATTAAATATTTTTGCTAATTCTACAAGTTTTTCATCGTTTGCAGCAATCCTGATTTGAGGCGCATTAAAACGCTTAGCACCGCCTGTGTGAAAGTCTATAGCATAGTTTACGACAGGTAAAATCTCGTTGGTAAGTTGATAAGCAAACCTACTGGCTAGAGGCCCTTTTTTACTTCCAGGAAAAATACGATTAAGGTCACGTCCGTCAGGAAATTCTCGTTGCATGTTCAAAAATCCAAATACATTAAGTACTGGAATACAAATGGTTGTTCCGATTAATGGCTTGTTCATTTTACGAGCAAGAAATTGTCTAACGATTTCTACACCGTTTATTTCGTCGCCATGGATTCCTGCGGTTATAAGAACTATAGGACCAGGTTTTTTGGCACGCTGAACAATTATAGGAACTTCGACAGCAGAGGTAGTAAAGAGTTTCGCGGTATGCAGATTAAGTTGTTTGCTTTTGCCTGGTAAAATCTGCTCTCCTAATAGGCAAAGAACATTGTTGTCGTCAAGAAAAGGTTTATCATACATTCTTCTCGATGTATTGGATAATTTTTTTTGCAATATCTACACCTGTTGCTTTTTCAATACCTTCTAAACCTGGAGAAGAGTTGACTTCTAAAATTAATGGCCCTCTAGAACTCTGTATCATATCCACGCCAGCAACACCAAGACGCATCGCTTTTGCCGCTTTTATGGCGGCAATTTCCTCTTCGTCGGTGAGTTGTATAACTTCTGCTGTTCCGCCTTGATGAAGGTTGGAACGGAATTCGCCTTCTTTACTTTGGCGTTTCATTGCACCAACCACATGGCCATCGATAACAAAAACCCGTATATCTGCGCCTTTAGCTTCTTTGATAAACTCCTGAACGATGACTCTTGCTTGTAAACCGTTAAAGGCTTCTAAAACAGATTTTGCTGCGTTTTTAGTTTCGGCCAAAACCACACCAAGACCTTGGGTGCCTTCTAGAAGTTTAATAATTAAAGGCGTTCCACCAACTTGACTGATAACACTTTCAATGTCTCTAGAATAATTTGTAAACACTGTTTTCGGAAGGCCTATTCTTGCTTTTGACAAAACTTGCATGCTTCTTAGCTTATCTCTACTCCTCACCAAAGCTTCCGAATCTATGGTGCTAAAAGCGCCCATCATTTCAAATTGTCTTACAACCGCAGTACCATAAAAGGTCACCGAGGCACCAATTCTAGGAATAATTGCGTCAGTATCTTTTAGGAAATTTCCCTTGTAAAAAATATTGGGATTTCGTTTCTCTATGATCAAATCACACTTTAAATGGTCTATGACTTGGACGTTATGTTTACGTTTTTCTGCGGCTTCAACAAGCCTTTTAGTCGAATATAATTTCGTATTTCTAGAGAGAATAATCAAATTCATAAATCAAATTTTTAATCGAAAGGTCTATTAAAGAGGGGTCAACAACAAATTTTGGGTTAAGGAATTTTCTACCTAATAAGACTGGAAATCGCATTTCCTTTCTGTTTGAAAGCGATAAAGAAATTTGATAACTTTTGTTGAATAACCTTATCTTCGTTTTTATTTCATATCTATTTTGAGCAATGCCATTACTGCTTTTTACTCTAATGGTTTTATAGTTTGTAAAGTGATGAATGCTACCGGCATCTTCACCCAAAAAGGAACAAGTTAACACATCATTTTTCACTTGAATAAACTTACAATGTATTGACGATGTGTAAGCTCCGGTGTCTATCTTAACATTTATATTTGAAAGTCCAATTTCAGGAAAACTTGCGATGTCCTTGCGGCCAATGACTATTTTTGTTTTCCTTTTCTTGCCAGACATTATCTTATTTTAGATACCCGAAGTGTGTTTACCATTCCTTTGTCGTCTATTGGCATTGCGGCCAGATTAATAAGGTAATCGTCTCTTTCGACATATTGCTTTTGTAGTGCAATCTCATTGATCTCTTTGATGGTGACATCAGTGCTCTCCAAATTATCGTAGAAAAAGGCATTTACGCCCCACAATAAACTTAATTGGGTTAGTATATTTTTGTTTGATGTAAACGCCAAAATATGAGCTTCTGGTCGCCATGCTGATATTTGAAAAGCCGTATATCCACTATTGGTCAATGTACATATTGCAGTTGCCTCAATTTCGTTGGCCATTCTGGCGGCATGGTAACAAACTGCTTTTGTGACATATCGCTTCGTTTTGATTGTCGGTGGATTATGAGGAACCTTAATGAGCTCAGAATCTTCCACGCTTTTTATAATTTGGCACATTTTTCTAATGACATCTACAGGATATTTGCCCACTGATGTTTCGCCACTTAACATCACAGCATCAGCGCCATCCATGACTGAGTTTGCAACGTCATTGACTTCAGCTCGTGTTGGTGTTAAGCTATCTATCATGGTTTCCATCATTTGAGTCGCTATAATGACAGGTATTCTTGCCAATTTGGCCTTAAGAACCAATTCCTTTTGAATTAAAGGGACTTTATGAGCTGGAATTTCTACACCTAAATCGCCTCTCGCGACCATAAGTCCATCACAGTAGGAAGTGATTTTATCGATATTTTTTACACCTTCTGGTTTTTCAATTTTGGCGACAATAGGAATTTTATGCGAACAGTTATTTTTTATAAGCTCTTGTAAAGCTTTCAGATCGCTGGCAAATCTTACAAAAGAAAGTGCTATCCAGTCCACATCGAGTTTACAGGCAAAAATGGCGTCGTTGACATCTTTCTCGGTAAGTGCTGGAAGGGAAATATTCGTATTTGGAAGGTTAACCCCTTTTTTGGATTTTAATGGTCCGCCTTGAACTACGACAGCTTCTACAGTATCTTTTTTGTTTGTAGATACCACTTCAAAGATAAGCTTCCCGTCGTCCAACAATATACGTTCTTTGGCTTTTACATCTGCTGGGAAAGCCTCATAATTCATGTAAACTTCTTTTTCATCGCCTTCGAATCGTTCACCAGTTTTAAAGGTGATTCTATCACCTTTGTTTACAACAACACCTTCTTTCATGACACCTACACGGAGTTTAGGGCCTTGAAGATCTCCTAGAATTCCCGCATTAAAACCAAACTCTTCATTGAGTTCGCGTATCATTTTTACTTTATGTTCAACATCTTCATAGTCGGCATGCGAAAAATTGATTCTAAATATATTTACACCTTCTTGTAATAAAGCCTTTAGCGTTTCCTTATCAGATGTGGAAGGTCCTAATGTTGCAACAATTTTAGTTTTCTTATTATATTTCATTTTCAATGATGTGTTTTATGATTAAAAAATTAGATTTTCAGGAGACTTTATGTTTTCAAATGGAATTTCGAAAGCACTTACCAATTGTGGAATTTCACTTAAAGAGGAAACCAAATGTTTTGTGTTAAAATGGTCAAAGTCTTCTTCAATCTTTATTAAGTATTCTGCTTGTTTATGTGAATCTATTAAATATTTATTTACGGTTTCGTCT
>JAUIFC010000075.1 GCA_030429455.1 Bacteroidia bacterium
TTACTAACATGAACGGCATGTTTGTTGGCACAGACTTTAATTATCCTTTAGACAATTGGGACGTGAGCAATGTTACTACTATAGATTTTTTATTTTGGGATACGCCATTTAATCAACCCATTGGTAACTGGGATGTTAGTAATGTAACGGGTATGCGACTTACTTTTGCCAGTTCAAATTTTAATCAAAATATAGAAGGTTGGAACGTTGGCAATGTTCAAGATATGTATGGCATGTTCTCAGGTAATATTAACTTTAACCAGCCACTTAACAACTGGGACGTGAGCAATGTTGTAAATATGCAAGATATGTTTCGAGGTTCAGCTGGTTTTAACCAACCCATTGGAGATTGGGATGTAAGTCAAGTGACAAATATGGATGGATTATTTCAATTGGCCAATTCTTTTGTTCAGGATATTTCAGGATGGTGCGTAGCAAACATATTAGAAGAACCAAGTGGTTTTTCTCAAACCATCCCTTTTGAATTTCGTCCAGTTTGGGGAACCTGTCCGTAAGTATTAAAGAATGGGATATTTTAATTTCAATTTAAGCTTGATACAGCATCAAAAATCCTACTTTTGACGCCTGATTATTGTCATGAAAAAGCTCTCAGTACTATTTCTTTTTTTTCTATGCTCATGCAAGTCTATTCAACATGAATCTACTGTAATTACAATAGATTTTAAATGTTTAAATGACGATATTGTAAGATTGTTTTACACAGACAACGAAACGCCAGAATTCTCTGCAGAAAAGATGTTATCTGAAGACATAAAAGGGAAAAACCAATTTCAAACTATTATTTTTGAAATCCCAAAAGAAAAAAGGCTTACGAGTTTTAGAATAGACTTAGGTGAGAATCGAATTGAAACATCGGTCTTTATAAAGGAAATAACAATTAATTATGGGGAACAAGAGTTGATCATGTCTGATAAAAGACTCAGCAGGTATTTTAAAGAAAACATCTACGTCGAAACGTCGGATTATTACGAATTTGGAAGAAAAAGCGTAGACAAAAGATATGACCCTTTTCTTAAATCTACAGCATTATTAGAACAACACATGTATTTAAAATTCAGGTAATCTAGCAAATGGTTTCATTAAAGCTTATATATCAGTTAAGTTTTTACCTCGTCATGTCCTTGACGTTTTTGGTTGGAGGATTTTTACAATTTTTTGTGGGCGTTTCCAATACAGGTTTGACCATGTTATTATGCCTGATCATGTTTGCAAACTATGTGATTTATGTGTACGTCAAGCAAAAAGTGTACATCAATTCGGTAGTTTTCCTATTCTTGTGTTACGCCTTGCTTATACTTCTCAGTGCGTTGATAAATAAGTCGGATCTTATAAGTTCGATTATTTATTTGTTTTTTCCTTTTCTGCCACTTAGTGTGTATTACTTTCTATACATTAACCGAAAAGAAGGTTATATTACTAAAAAACAGTTTGTTAAGTTTATCTTTTTTATTGGCTCTGTTCAATTGCCAATTATTCTTATTCAGCGAAATTTTTATAATGTCCTGATCCCATTTAACAATAGCGGACAGCACATCGCGTCTTTTGATTTTTTGTTTGGCTCCTTTCTAATGAAGTCCGACCATTCGCTTGGGTGTTTTTTACTTTTTTTAATTATTTCCTTACTTTTCAATATCAACGCTTATCGAACCTATTTTAAACATTGGCTTGTCATTGCGATATATTTAAGCATTAGTGTTCTGCTTGCAGAGTCTAATATTTCTAAGGCTTTTGTATTAGCGACTTGGTTAATTTATATTTTTAATAATGTTTATAGCGTTATCCCAAAGTCTTTTAAAAGTACTAAGGTATATATCCTTATTGCGTTTGTTATTTTGACAGTAATAGGTTACAATGTAAGGAATACAGAGCTGGTAACAGAACGTTTAGGCGGTACGATAGAGCAAAACTTTACGGTAAAAAAAGCAAAATACTTTTATGACGAAGGAACTGCAAAGCGATCCCAAATTGTGATGGTAGCCTTGTACAAATTAAAACCTAAAATTTTCGGCGATGGGCCATACAGTTATTTTAACATCAGGACAGGAGAGTTTAAGAAAACGCATCACTTTTCGCAAATCATATGGACCTATTTCGATTTAGGCTTATTAGGTCTTTTAACCATTTTTGGCTATACATTTTTTCTCATAAAAACCACGTTAAGGTTCAATCCATCTTTATTATTATTTATTTTACCCGTGGTTTATGTCTATATGATGTACACCAACGTATTTTTTGAAATAGGAATATTGATCAGCTTCTTTTTAATTTTTAGTATAAAACAACCCAATGAATTTAATAATCATACCGTTTCACGATTGGAGGAAGTGTGAAGATGAAGGTTTCCGAACCAGAGACGTTCACTTTATTAAAGCCATTGAAAAACAATCGACAGTTGACAAAATTGTAGTTATAAATCGGCCTACAACACCCTTAGAAATACTACTAAAGAAAAGGAAAACAACACTAGATGGCAAGGTTGTTTTAAAGGATAGAAACTTTAAACTCTACCAAATGAATGAAAAAATCTTTGTGGTAGATTTTATTTCAAATGACATTTTGGGTCAAATATTGTATAGATTTAAATGGTTTTTAAACACTTATGGAAATCCTAAATTATATGCATTTATCAACAAGTCATTGGCGCACTTAGGCATTCAGGACAAACGTATTTTGGTTCAAAATTTATTTTCAACCAAGTTGGTGGAACGCTTTGAAGATGCTGTTGGCATTTTTGATGCTTGGGACAACTTTTTAAAATTTCCAAGTTACCAGAACATAAGAAGCAACATCGATTTGTCGTATAAGTTTTTAGCAAAGAAAAAATTCCAATGGTTTACCAACTCCCAAGAAAACATCGATTTTTTTAATGAAAAGTATAATCCTGTAAGTATTAAATTGATTAAAAACGGTGTAAGCACCAGCTTTCTAAAAAAGGAAAGTAAAACACCTGAAGACCTTAAAAACTTGAAAAAACCTATAATTGGTTTTGGAGGTAAGATATCTTATTTGCTTAATACCGATTTGATAAATTATATAGTTGATGACAATCCAGAGTTGACTTTTGTTTTTGTTGGCCAACTGTTAAACAAAGACACCTTTAATGCCATAAAAAAGAAACCAAACTTTCATTTCCTTGGGGATAAACATTATAGTGTTTACCATTCCTATGTGGCAACGTTTGATATTTGTATCATCCCCTATAACATAGACAACAAACAGCATGGTGGCGACTCTATAAAAGCCTACGAATTTTTGTCTTACGGCAAAAAAACAGTGGGTACGCCAGGCAATGGCCTCTTGGAACTTAAGGATTATATGTACATTACAAATGATAAAGAAGAATTTTCTAAACATTTAAAATCTTCAGTAAATCAAAAAGAGAGGTTCAACATTCAGAATTATTCCTGGGAATCTAAAGCTGTTCAAATCTTAGAGAGTTTTAATGCGTAGTTTTTTAAATACACATAAATTATGGATTAGTAATTTTTTGGTCTGTGGCATAGCATCGACTATTCCTTTTATGATTAATGTTGGTAATATCTTTATCATCGTTTCTTCTGTCTGGACAGCAGTTTATTTACTTCTAGAAAGAGGAAAAAATCTAAAACTGCCAAAGGACGTAAAGTTGTTAATCCTCATTTCCTTTATCTATTTTTTCTATATTTTAGGCAGTGCATTAGCAAGCTACGATGTAAAAAGTGGCTTAAAAATGGTAGACCGCTCACTTTTTTTTCTGCTCATTCCCTTTATAATTTTTGGCTTGAATCAAGCAATTGATGCCAAGAAAGTATTTCGTTCTTATCTGGGATTTACAGCGCTAGCGAGTTTGATTTGCATCATTTCAGCAATAATAAGAAGTCTAATTCATAGCGATGTAGGCTATTTGTTTTTCGATAATTTTTCGAGTGTATTAGATCAACACCCTATTTATTTTTCCTATTACATTGTAATGAGTTTGCTGATATCATATACCAAAAAGGATATTGTCCCAAAATCATTTAATCTTATCGCTAGAGTGATTTTAATTGTCAGTTTGATTTTAACCTCGTCTAAGATCAGTATTGTTTTATTTTTTGTTTTCCTCCTTTTTTATTCGCTATATGATAAAAAACAGTTGCAATTTAAGTCGTTGGTAGTCGTATTGCTCTTCCTCATCTCGGTTGTTTTTATATTAAGAGAAAGGTTTGTGAGCAACTTATCATTTGATTTAGGTTTTACACCAACCCAACTTGTGGAGGAGGCAAAGGTATTTACAAGCCAAGACAAAGACGGCATCTCCGATTTAGAGTTAAGGTATGTTTTTGGTTCCATCGCTCTGTTTCACATCTTTCAAGAGGATAAGCTTTTGTTTGGTTACGGAGTAGGAGATGTACAGGATTATTTGGATTATCATTTCATGTTTTACAACCTTGCGCCGAGTTGGTACGAAGGCTATAATGCACATAACCAATATGTGCAATTCGTCATAAATGGAGGAATTGTTTTACTTCTCTTAATTTTAATTTATTTATCAGGAATGATTAAGATTGCTTTAAGGCGTAAGAACCTTTTAATGTTGTTATTTTTGTTATTTATTTTAAATATATTTCTATTCGAATCTGTGTTGCAAAGGGTAAAAGGAATCATATTCTTTGTGTTTTTTTGCAATATATTTTTAACTGAATCCATAAAGCATGAAAGTAGCGATATTAGGTAGCAGAGGAATTCCAAATCATCATGGAGGCTTTGAGCAATTTGCCGAATATTTTGCTGTTTTTCTAGCCAAACACAATGTTGATGTTACAGTTTATAATTCTAGTCTGCATCCCTATAAAGAAAAAAGCTATAAAGGTGTACAGATTGTATCTTGCAAGGACCCAGAGGATAAATACGGCACGGCAGGACAGTTTATTTACGATTTAAATTGTATTCTGGATGCTCGAAAAAAAAACTTTGACATCATTCTCCAACTGGGTTATACAAGTAGTTCTATTTGGCATTTTTTAATGCCAAAACAATCTTTGATTGTTACCAATATGGACGGTCTCGAATGGAAAAGATCAAAATATGGTAACCTGACAAAAAAGTTTCTGAAATATGCTGAAAGACTTGCTGCGAAATACAGTGATTTTTTGATTTCAGACTCGATAGGGATACAAAACTACCTTAACAAGGCATATAACAAAAAGAGTAAGTTTATTGCCTATGGTGCGCATTTGTTCAATAAGCCTAATGTCGATGTGTTGAAGCAGTACAAGTTAACACCAAATACATACAATCTGCTAATTGCCCGATTAGAACCCGAGAATAATATTGAAGAAATTATAGAAGGCGCGAAAGACTTTAAATATCCACTTGTCGTTATTGGCGATTTTAATAGAACTAAACTTGGTCAGCGTTTGCATGAAAGGTTCAAAACTCATAACAATGTAATTTTTTTAGGTGCCATTTACAACACAAATCACCTTGATAATTTAAGATACTATTCTTATGTCTATTTTCATGGACATTCTGTAGGAGGCACAAATCCATCTTTGCTAGAAGCCATGGCGTCAAATGCTTTTATCATTGCAAACGAGAATGAGTTTAACAAATCGGTTTTAGGTAAAAACGCATTGTATTTTAAAGAGGTTAATGATATAAAGCATCACCTTGAATCCATCGATCAAACCAATTATCAACAGGCCATCGATGCCAATAGACGGAAAATTCAAGATAAGTACAGTTGGGATACCATAAATAATGCTTATTTGTCTTATTTTGAGGAGTTATTGACAAAAAAGTAATTAAAAATAAAATAGTATGGAAACTTATATTAGAATGCTGAACATAAAAAATAAAGAAAAACCTTTCAAGTATTTATTTAATATTAATTTATTTTTTCTCATTTTGGTAACACTTTGTATAAGTTGCGATAATGAAGATGATAACAGATCGCCAGTATTAGATATTGTTTCACCAGAAGAAAACGAAGTTTTTATAGTTGGAGAAATAGTTAGTTTCCAAGTAAAATCAAATGATCCGGACGGTATAATAGAAAATGTTACAATTAAAGTTAATGATGAACAAATAAGTATATTGGATTTTGAACCATATACATATGAATGGTCAACAGATAGTTATCAGGAAGGAATATATAACATTACTATAACAGCTACAGATAATGAAGGGCTATCAACTACTTTAAACACTCAAATTTCTTTAGAAGTGGAAGATCCAAGTATTGTAACTCTCCCATTTTCTCAAATAGGCACAACTCATCTCCGTTCTGGTTTAATTATCCAATCTAACGGAAATCCTTCAATCCAACAAAAAGGAATATGTTGGAATACAACTACTAATCCCACAGTAGATGACAATATCATTTATTATGATGAAATTCATAATTTTGGTCAGGAAATTCCCATTTTAATTTCGGGTCTTAGTCCTAATACTGAGTATTTTGTAAGAGCATGGTCCTATAATGGTATATCTGTAACTTATGGGGAGGAAACATCTGCATCGACTCTAAATTCTTATGTTAGCAATACGGGAAGTATTACTGACTCTAGAGATGGAACAAATTATTCATGGGTTCAGATTGGAAATCAGAAATGGTTTGCAGAAAATCTTACATATACAGTCGGTATGGTAGATGACGGTTATCAATATATTTCAACACCTTTTGGTCCCTTATATGGGCTTTATCCTGAATGTCCGAATGGATGGCATATACCAACCTATGACGAATGGATGGAGTTAATCGATTTTGTTGGAGGAGAAGAAGTTGCAGGTGGTGTTTTAAAAGAAGTTGGAACAGATAATTGGATAGAGCCAAATCTTGGAGCAAGTGATACCGCAGGTTTTCGAGCTCTTCCTACAGGATACGGCATTAAAGGAATATTTGGACCTGCCAGTCACAGTGGTTTATATAGCTTTACTTATTTTTTAATTGGCGATAGTATAAAAAGAGTAGGTTTGGGTACATATGGTGAAAGTGCTGGCTTCCCCTTCTATGGGAATGGTGCTTTATTTGGCGCATGTAGATGTATTGAAGACTAATAGTTTCAATCTAATTTTTAAAATATATTGTAAGAATTAGAAACACAAAAAATACAGTCAGTTAAATCCATAACGAAACATCATATTATTATTCCATAACGTATTTTTGAAAAATTTTATTTCATAATGAAATATATCCAAGTCTTAAGCGATATTAATGTAGTCGAATATAAACAACTTAAAAACGATTTAGAGAAGTTTATTTAATGAAGCGTAGAGGACGTTATATAGGATTTTTAAGACCAATCACTTATATTTTAGATATTAGCATTGTCGCAGTAATGGCATTGATTTGGTTTGAGTTAAATATAAACGAGCTCTTGTTTTTTACAATCTTTAATGCGTTGTCATGGATTATATTATCTCTTAAGTCTAAGTTTTACGAAGTTTATCGCTTTACTAAAGTCATCAAAATCCTTTCGCAGTCTTTTGAGCATTTTGCTCTATTTACACTAATTGTATTTTTCTATTTCAGTTTATACCACGGGTTTGATATTAATGTTACCAAAGTCTTCTTCTACTTATTAAGCGTTTTTGTATCTATATTAACCTTAAAACTCTCTATTACTTTTCTGTTGAAACGCTACAGGAAATTTTATGGCGGAAACTTTAGAAAAACCATCATCATAGGTGATAACTTAAGAACGCAACAACTAAAAGAGTTTTTTAACGAAAATCCGGAATTTGGCTACCGTTTTTTAAAATTGTTTTCAACCAAACTGAGCAAAAACTTTATTGAAGACAGCTTTGAATTTGCTATAGAAAACGATGTGGACGAAATTTACTGTTCCATGGCAGACTTGTCTCAAAAACAGATCAATAGAATTGTAGATTTTGCAGATAATAACCTTATTGTATTGAAATTTCTCCCAGATACTAAAGACATTTATGCTAATCAACTTAAAGTAGATTATTACGGCTACCTTCCAATTTTATCCCTACGAAAAATACCTATTGAAGAGCCCTTCAATCAGTTTTTAAAAAGAACATTTGACATCCTTATTTCACTTATTGTCATCATTTGCATTTTGTCTTGGCTCACCCCTTTGTTAGGCATATTAATCAAACTAGAATCCAAAGGGCCTATTTTTTTCAAACAATCTAGAAATGGAATAAACTTTAAAGAGTTTTATTGCTATAAGTTCCGTTCGATGAAAGCCAGCGAAGCTTCGAATGTGACCCAAACCAGAAAAAATGACAATAGGGTTACGCGATTAGGTTTATTTTTAAGAAAGACTAGTCTTGATGAATTACCGCAATTTTTTAATGTGTTGATCGGCGATATGTCTGTGGTTGGCCCAAGACCGCATATGACCTTTCAAACGGAAATGTTTGCCGAAAAGATAGACAAATTTATGGTAAGGCATTTTGTAAAACCTGGCATAACAGGATTGGCACAAGTCAGCGGATATAGAGGAGAAATTGAAAACGATAAAGACATCATCAACCGTGTGAAATACGATATCTTTTACTTAGAAAATTGGTCCGTTATTTTAGACATAAGGATTGTTTTCATGACGATTACAAATGCTTATAAAGGTGATGATAAGGCTTATTAGATAAATTCAATCTAATTTTTGCTATTTTTGTACAACATATCATTAATTTCTTGTACAATAATGAAAGCCTTGACTATTTCCAACTTTAGAAAAAGCATTAAAGACCATTTTGATTATGTCGTAAAATCTATGGGCATTATAGTTGTACCTAGAAATAATGATGACGATGGTGTTGTAATAATGTCCTTAAAACACTATAATTCTTTAATAGAAACAGAACACTTACTTTCTTCTCCTAACAACCGCAAAAGACTAGAAGAAAGCATGGCTCAAATTGAAAATAATGAGCTAACAAAATACGATGATTCCAAAATCTAATTTATGGATATCTTTTTTACTGCACATGCTTGGGAAGATTTGTCCTATTGGATAGAAACAGACAAAAGCGTTGTGAAAAAAATAAAAGAACTCATTAATGCTGTAAAGCAAAATCCGTTTCAAGGTATCGGAAAGCCAGAACCATTAAAATTTGGTTTAAAAGGATTTTGGTCAAGAAGAATTACGGCAGAACATCGGCTAGTTTATAAGGTTGAAGGCAAAAAAGGGATAGATTACAGATGTATAATTATTCAATGCCGTTACCATTACTAAATTGCGATGAAAGAGCTTGTTTCCATAATTACGCCTTCATACAATGCAGAAATTTATATCGCACAAACTATAGAATCGGTAATGCGACAATCCTATGCAAATTGGGAGATGTTGATTTCAGACGACGGGTCAACAGACCAAACAGCTGCGATAGTCGAAGACTACCAAAAAAAAGACCAAAGGATCAAGTTGTTTAAACTCAAACAAAATTCAGGTGTTGCGGTTGCAAGAAATCTTTCTATTAAACATGCCAAAGGCAGATTTATAGCCTTTTTGGATGCTGATGATTTGTGGTATCCTGAAAAACTGACTGTTCAAGTCGATGTTATGCTTAAAAAAAAGCTAAGCGTGTCGTTTTCTAGTTACAGACAGATGAATGAAAACGGTGAAGACATTAAGGTTCAGGTAAATGCCATTGAGCACCTATATTTTTCAAAACTTTTGAAAAACAATTATATCGGCAACCTCACAGGAATGTATGATGCTAAGCGGTTAGGAAAAATTTATAATCCAGATTTAAAAAAGAGACAGGATTGGTGTTTGTGGTTAGAGGCACTTCGGTTATCCGATTCTTTTGCCTATGGCATACAAGAACCTTTGGCAAAATATCGCGTGAGAGAAAATTCTATAAGTAGTCATAAGATTCATTTGCTGAAGTATAATTTTCAGGTTTACCATAAGTTTTTGAAATATAATGTCTTAAAATCTAGTGTTTATCTTATTCAGTTTTTGAAAGAATACTTTTTCGAACGCCCAAAATATATTTCGAACGTTTAAGTTGAAGATGATTTTTATGCATTTCAAATTCATGTTCCATCTCTAAATCTCCGATATAAACTGTTTGAGCTTTCCGTTTTTACCACGAAAAATGTGGTCTTGCCTTTCAAAACTCAAA
Source organism: Bacteroidia bacterium (assembly GCA_030429455.1). GTDB lineage: Bacteria > Bacteroidota > Bacteroidia > Flavobacteriales > Flavobacteriaceae > Psychroflexus. Next base: position 10,087 of record JAUIFC010000075.1, read on the forward strand.
TTTAAATCGGGTTCCAGATAAGTTTCCATGGCATGTTTTATTTTTAGCTTTTGCGATTCGGAGAGCATTTCTGAAGCAACGTAAAGTATCTTAAAGGCATTTTTGCTTGTTTGCTTGACGACTAGTTCTTTTACCAATCCCGTTTGGTCGATGGCAGATTTCGTCACGTAGTAAAACGTCAATGCAGGAACGACTTTACCACTCGGCAAATGGGCAAAATCGTTGGTTCGCCCAGTTAAGGATTCAAGGCAATAATTGTCAGTTAGCACGCCGATATCACCAATTTTATATCGAATAAAGGGATGCGCTTTGTTGTACAGTGAAGTGATGACGATATGTCCTTTTTGACCAAAATTCAGCGTTTTTCCATTATCGTCAACGATTTCGACAAAAAGGGTGTTGAGGTTTATAGTCCATTTTTTAGACGTATTTTCAAAAGCAATAATGCCAAATTCGCTTGCACCATATTCTTTTACGACAGGAATTCCTAGCTGTTTTTCTAGTAATTCTTTGTCACTTTCAAAAAGCATTTCACTGGTTGTAATGCACACTTTCAGACTAGGACAAACGTGCTTTAAAACCACATTTTTTGTAGCAAGAAATTTTGCAAAGCGCACAATACTGCTTGTATAACCGTTGATATAATCGAATGTTGTCGTCTTAAATTTTTTTAGGAAATTCTGCAGTTGTTCATCAGATAAATCGAAAATGTCAAATCGGAATCTGTTCGCCATCTTGTCCTTTAAGCGTTCTTTATAGTGGCCAAAGTTGTCTTTTGGGATGCCATAAAATCGAGCTTCAAGAGATTTGCCAATCTCTAAGCCATGTTGATGGTAAAAATCGATGTAAGTGCTCCAAGTTAAGGCATGAGCATATTTGTCGACAGCATAACTGAAAGGATGCCCGCTTGAGCCACTGGTTTTGCTGTTGTATACATTTTTTAATGTATAGGAATGACTTAAACGTTCTTCCAAAGGAACTTGCAAATCACTTTTTTCAAGAATCGGAATATCGTTCCAAGTTGTTATAGATGAGGTATTTAAAAATCTTTTGTAAAAAGGATTATGCTTCGAATGGTAGTTGAAAATTTCCCATTTGTTCTTTGTTAAATAACGCGTAGCATCTTCAACAAGTTCCGCTTTAATGGCGCTAAGATCTTTTTGAGCTTTGCGTATCGGAAATCCAGAAAATGCTAATGTCTTTTTAAACCTATTCAAATTATATGATAATAATTAGGGCTACAATTTACAAACTATTATTTTTGGAATTCAAATTTTTCACCCCATATAATTATGAATATTTTAGTCTTAGGAAGTGGCGGAAGAGAACATGCCTTGTCTCAAAAACTTGTTGAAAGTCAACAATGTGATCAACTTTTTGTTGCACCTGGAAATGCAGGAACAAGTCAAATCGCTAAAAATCTGTCTTTAGATATTTCAAATTTTGAAGAAGTTGCCACCACCATAAAAGAAAAAAATATTTCGATGTTAGTTGTAGGGCCAGAGCAACCTTTAGTCGATGGCATTACAGACTATTTTGATAAAAAAGAAGGTTTTGAACACCTGATGGTGATAGGACCTTCTCAAAGAGGAGCCGAATTGGAAGGCAGTAAAGAACGTGCAAAAGTATTTATGAAAGCACATGACATTCCTACGGCCAAGTACGAAAGTTTTACAGCAGAAACTATTGATGAAGGCTTTGCATTTTTAGAACAATTAAATGCGCCTTACGTATTAAAAGCTGATGGTTTGGCAGCGGGCAAAGGTGTTTTAATCTTAAATGATTTGGAGGAAGCCAAACAGGAATTAAAGGCTATGCTAACAGAACACAAGTTTGGGGAAGCCTCAAACACCGTTGTCATCGAAGAATTTTTAGATGGCATAGAGCTTAGCGTATTTGTTCTCACTGATGGAAAAAATTACCTTACCTTACCTAACGCCAAAGACTACAAACGAATTGGCGAAGGAGATACAGGTCTAAATACTGGAGGAATGGGAGCTGTTTCGCCAGTACCATTTGCAGACCAAGCTTTTATGGATAAAGTAGATAATTCCATCATCAAACCAACCATAGATGGTTTAAGCAAAGAAAATATAGATTACAAAGGCTTTGTGTTTATAGGCCTCATGAAAGTAGGAGAGAATCCTTTTGTTGTGGAATATAATGTAAGAATGGGTGATCCAGAAACAGAAGTGGTCATGCCAAGAATTCAATCAGATTTGGTAGAACTGTTAACATTAACAGCTCAACAAAAATTGAATGAAGCAACGCTAGAAATAACAGCCGATGCAGCAGCGACCGTTATGGTCGTCTCAGGCGGTTATCCAGAATCTTACGAAAAAGGTAAGCAAATCATGGGCTTACAAAATGTAGATTCCTCCAAGACGACTGTGTTTCATGCAGGAACAAAACTTGTTGAAGAGAAAATACTTAGTAGTGGCGGTCGTGTGATTGCGTTTACCTCTTTGGACAAGGATTATAAAACAGCTATAAAAACTTCTTATGAAGGGATAAAAAAGATTTGTTTTGAGGACATGTATTTCAGAACCGATATAGGATTTGATTTAGAGAAATAATAGTTTAAAATATTGTACATTTACGAGTTTAGAAAATAACCAGAATATGAGCAAAGACGATACAGATAGAAGTGCCAAATTAAAAGCTTTAAAGCTTACATTAGACAAATTAGACAAAACCTACGGGAAAGGAACAGTCATGAAAATGAGCGACCAATCCGCCATGAACATCGACGCCATTTCATCAGGGTCTTTGGGATTGGATTTGGCACTTGGAGTAGGAGGATACCCGAGAGGTAGAGTGATAGAAATATTTGGACCAGAATCTTCGGGAAAAACCACCTTGACACTTCACGCCATTGCCGAAGCTCAAAAGAAAGGAGGAATAGCCGCATTTATCGATGCAGAGCACGCCTTTGATAGAGCATATGCAGAAAATTTGGGAATAGACATTGACAATTTGATCATCTCTCAGCCCGATCATGGTGAACAAGCATTAGAGATTACAGACAATCTTATCCGTTCTGGCGCTATAGATATCATAGTGATCGACTCGGTAGCTGCACTTACACCAAAAAGTGAAATCGAAGGCGAAATGGGAGATTCCAAAATGGGACTCCATGCCAGATTAATGTCACAGGCATTGCGAAAATTAACATCTAGTATAAGTAAAACCAATTGTACCGTTGTTTTTATCAACCAGTTAAGAGAGAAAATTGGAGTCATGTTTGGAAATCCCGAAACAACTACAGGAGGAAATGCGCTTAAATTTTATGCATCGGTACGTTTAGATATTAGACGTTCTACTCAGATTAAAGATAGCAACAGTGAGGTGATGGGCAATAAAACTCGCGTAAAAGTGGTTAAGAATAAGGTGGCACCACCATTTAAAACCGCAGAGTTTGATATCATGTACGGCGTAGGAATATCCAAAGTGGGAGAAGTCATCGACATTGGTGTGGATTATGAAATTGTTAAAAAAGCAGGGTCTTGGTACAGCTATGACGGCACAAAACTAGGACAAGGACGAGACGCCGTGAAGAAGCTTTTAATGGAAAATCCGGACCTTATGGACGAACTCGAAGAAAAGATTGTTGAAGCCATTAAAATAGCAAAAGAAAAATAACGCAACCATTTTATAACATTTGTATCTTATTTAAAAATGAAGTACTTTTTTTTATTAGTTGGATTAGTAATCTTAATGAACTCATGCTCAGTAGATGATCCTAAAATCTTTGCTATCGAAAACGCAACTGTTATAGATGTCGTGGCTCCAGATACACTCATATTTCAACAAAATGCAGTGTTTCAGGTTACTTTAGTCTTACCTACAGATTGTCATACTTTCGATAGTTTTGAAGTTTTAGGCGATGGTCAAACCAGAAATATAAGAACACAAATAAGGTTTGACGAGACTTTTAGTTGCGAGGAAACGCCTGGTGTAACAGATGTTCAGGAATTTGAATTTTTTGTTGAAAATCAGGATGATTATACTTTTAGCTTTTTAGCTGGTGCGAGCCAAACTGGAGTAGAATTTATTACCATCGAAAGACCAGTTAAAGTAGAGTAAGGTTTTGAAGATAGAAAGTCTCATAGCAAAATGCCAAAATAAAGAGCTCAAAGCTCAAAAAGCATTGTATGAGATTTATAGCGCTAAGTTATTTGGCCTGTGCTTAAAATATTCTAAGAATTATGCAGAAGCACAAGACAATATACAAGATGCTTTTATTACTATTTATCAAAATATTCATCAGTTTAGCGGTAGAGGTTCGTTTGAAGGTTGGTTAAAACGAATAACCATAAACACGGCGTTAAAACGCTATAAAGACCAAAAAATCTTTGCATTGAACAATGAAGAAACCATTGTTCAGCCCGATGCTGAAAATTATCAGATTGGTATAAGCTTACAGGATTTGCTAAAATGTGTTCAGGAATTGCCAAACCGGTACAGGATGGTATTTAACCTTTATGTATTGGATGGTTATTCGCATAAAGAAATAGCCAAACTGATGGATATATCCGAAGGAACGTCCAAATCTAACTTGGCTAGAGGAAGAGCAATATTAAAAGAAAAGGTAAATAAAATAATTAATAGTGGCAGCAGCGCACAATCTGCTCAGTCTTTATGAAAGAGGATCATAACATAGATAGATTGTTTCAAGAATCGTTTAAAGATTTTGAGGTTTCGCCACCAAAGCAGGTTTGGGGTAATATTGAAAAGAAACTAAACTCAAATTCCACAAAACGAGCTATACCATTATGGCGAAAACTTACAGGTGTCGCGGCACTTATCGCTGTTATTTTACTTGCAGGTTCACAATGGTTTATATCCTCTGACAACCTCAAAACCACTTCGCCAATTGTAAACGATGAAATTATTTTTCAAGAAAATAATACTATTTCAAATGAAGATTCTAATGTTAAAAAAGACCAGAAAATAGGAATTGGTTTAAATTCTGATGAAGAGCATTTTACAAATACAACTTCAGATGAAGTAGTTGAAACAGATTCAACTAATTTTTCAACGTCTTCAACATCTTCACTAAATTCGAATTCAATTTCGAAATCTACTAAAAATTCGTTAGCATTTGCACAAGGAAAAAAATTGAAGAAGCATCAGAATGTTGATAAAGGTATCGTGTCAAATAGCAATGAAAAGTTTGGAAATGACATAGTCATATTTACAACCCCAATATTAACTTCACCTCAAAATATACAGACATCAGTTTTTGATTTAGAGACACCATCTACTATCGACAAAAAAGTATCTTTAGTTGAAGTTGCCAACCAAATAGCTAAAAATCAAGTTAAAGAACCTTTAATTGAGAAGACAAAAACAAAACCATCATGGTATATCAAACCTCAAGTTTCCCCAATTTTTTATGGAAATTTAGCAGATGGTAGTTCGATTGATTCAGAATTTTCTCAAAATAGCGGTCAAGGCAACGTTGATTTGTCCTATGGACTAAATGTGGGCTACCAGTTGAATAAAAAGTTTAAAATTAGAACAGGGATTAATAGAGTAAATGTCAGCTATTCCACAAACGATGTTTTTTTACTACCGAATACACAAATTTCGGCTTTGAGTAATGTATCTACTTCAGAGGGTTTTAACTCTTCTGTGATAACTGCAGAACAGCTCAATGCCTTAGAACAAAACAACCAATTTGGAAGACAAGAAGCTATCAATTCTGAATTAAGACAAACTATTGGTTTTATAGAATTTCCAGTTGAAGTCGAATATACATTGATAGATAAGAAAATTGGAGTTCATTTGATTGGAGGTGCGAGCACATTTTTGTTAAATGATAATAGTCTTGATATCATTAATGTACAAGGAACATCCACTTTAGGTGAGGCAAGCAATATTAATAATTTGAGCTTTTCTACAAACGTTGCATTAGGTTTGGACTACAGCCTTTCCAAAAGCTTTTTTCTAAACTTGGAGCCCACATTTAAATATCAATTCAATACTTTTCAATCTGGAACAACAGACTTTCAACCTTATTTCATAGGTATTTATTCAGGAGTGACGTTTAAATTTTGATTTTTAAATATTTAAAAAAGTTTACCTTTTATTTTTATGTCTAGGTTGTGAAGATATAGTCAAAGTATATTCTCATAAAGGCCAGTTCAACGACGGGATAGGGATTAAAATAATACTTTAAAGAGAGTTTGTTTTGTTTTCAAAAATTTGTAATACAGTTGTTTAACTAGTTTTATTTAAAAAGTCTAACTCTTCATATAAAGTATTCAACTTTAATACATAATTACAAGAAGATAGGTTGCGAGTTTAATTGTTAACAATAATACGTTTTGTAAAAACTTTATTATCCATCGAGAACTTCAAAATATATATCCCAATAGTTAAATGGTTTAAAATTTCTAAGGAAGTTGTGTTCTTCCCTAGACTTCTTGAATTTATGCTAATTGTTTTACCAAGCATGTCCATAAAAACTAGTTTTTCTAAGTTGGGCTTGTGGTGATGTTCAATTGTTAAGAATTTATTCTCGACAAGCATAGGGTTAGGATATACGACAATATCTTTAATGTTATCTATAAAATTATTATGACTATTTTTATTTAATATAGTCATGCAATTGCCCCAATTGGGTTTGTTAGGATTTATTAGGGCACTATCTTGTGCAAATTGATTAGGTTCACTAGGTATTTGACTCACACACCAATTGGACAAGTCTTGATTAAATACTGTCGCTTGACGGAACATTC
>JAUIFC010000076.1 GCA_030429455.1 Bacteroidia bacterium
ATGGATGGGGTTTTTGTACCCAATATTTCGTTTGGAATGCCGGTCTTAAAAGCAATATCCAAGCATGCTACAAAGTTTATAGATGTTCACCTCATGATTGTTGACCCAGACCGATACACCAAAACTTTCGCCGACTTAGGAACCGACCTAATGACTGTGCATTACGAAGCTTGCACACATTTGCACCGAAGCCTTCAATCTATCAAATCGCATGGTATGCAGGCAGGTGTGGCATTAAATCCGCATACGCCAGTTCATTTTCTTAAAGACATCATCCAAGACATCGATTTGGTATGTTTGATGAGTGTAAATCCAGGGTTTGGAGGACAAAGCTTTATTGAAAACACCTATTCCAAAGTCAAAGAACTAAAAGCGATGATTACCGAAAAAGGCGCATCTACCTTAATTGAAATTGACGGTGGAGTAACCGACAAAAATGCCAAAGCCTTGGTCGATGTTGGTGCTGATGTTTTAGTCGCAGGCAGTTTTGTATTCCGCTCCGAGAATCCTACTGAAACCATTAAAGGATTGAAAAAAATTACTGATTAAATTTTGTATTAAAAGTAAAGAACTATTTAATGCTGAATGAAAATTAACTATTTTCAAAAATAATCCATAACTTTATGTGTTTAACATATAGACCATGGGAACAATTTTTACTTTTAAAAAAAACGTACTACTCCTTTTATTTTCTTCCACAGTGTTAGTTTGGAGTTGCAAAACCAGTTCGATAGCAAAAAGTGAGTTAAAAACTCAACATCAAGAAGTTATACAGACCTATTACAATCAAAACAACTACGACATAGAGATAGACGTTGTTTATCCCTTTAATACTCAAGCGACAACACAAGTAACCAATGCATTGTTGATGAACACTGGTAATTCGGCAAACAGAATAGATGTTCGAGGCGATGGCAACTTTATCAAAATCAAAAATGATTCTATTACAGGTTATCTTCCTTTTTTTGGAGAACGGCGATTAAATGGCGGCGATTATGGCGGACAGAATATTGCTATTCAATTTGATGACGTTTTAAAAGATCTAAAAAAGAAAATCATAGAAGATAAACCAGCCTTGGAACTAGAATTTTCTGTTGACCAAAAAGGAAACGATAGTGAAAAATACGACATTAAAATAGAAATTTTTCCAAATGAACATGTTTCTGTTCATGTCACACCAGTTTTTAAAACCTTTATCAGATACGACGGCAGCCTTATCAACACGACAGCAGACCAATAGTTGTATTTCTAATGACCTCAATACTTGGTCTTTCAGCGCATTTTCAAGTAGGTAATTCCATGATTTCTAAACCCATTAACAATTTAGTAAAATGACATACGACCTAATTATTGTTGGCGGTGGACCTATAGGTCTGGCTTGTGGTTTAGAAGCCAAAAAGCAAAACCTTAACTATTTGATCTTGGAGAAAGGACCTCTGGTCAACTCTATTTACAACTATCCTGCAAACATGACTTTTTTTTCGACATCAGAAAAATTGGAGATTGACGATATACCTTTTATAAGTAAAAACGCTAAACCAACTAAGCAAGAAGCACTTGAATATTATAGAAGGGTGACAACTTCTCATGCTTTGGAAATCAATTTATTTGAAAAAGTTGAAGATATTAAAAACAATAAGAACGCATTTCAAATTAAAACATCAAAAAAAGAATACCGTTGTAAGCATCTCATTCTAGCCACAGGATTTTATGATTTACCAAACACTATAAATGTACCCGGCGAAAATCTCGATAAAGTATTTCATTATTACAATGACCCACATTATTTTGTCAATCAAGACGTTGTAGTTGTTGGCGCCAGCAATTCTGCCGTCGATGCGGCTTTGGAAATCTACAGAAAAGGCGGTAGAGTTACCATGATTGTAAGAGGCAATGAGATTGGCAAACGAGTGAAATACTGGGTTAGACCAGATGTTATAAATCGAATAAAAGAAGGCAGTATAACAGCCTTTTTCAATTCGGAAATAGTTGAAATCAAAACTGGATCATTGGTTTTCAAAAACGAAAAAGGAGATTTTCAAGAGATTAAAAACGATTTTGTACTGGCTTTAACAGGCTATAAACCTAATTTTAAATTCATTCAATCATTAGGCGTCGAGCTCTCTAATGATGAACGAAAAATCCCAAATTACAACCCTCAAACTATGGAAACAAATGTCAAAGGCCTGTATCTTGCCGGAGTAATTTGTGGTGGCATGGAAACGCACCAATGGTTTATCGAAAACTCGAGGATTCATGCCAAGATGATAATCAACCATATTAAATGATTTGTAGAACAAGCACTTAACATTCTGTCAACACGAGCATTCCAGCATTTGTTTAACTTTAAAAAATCCTATGCATTAGTCGTTCCCTAATGACCAAAAATATTTTAAGTACATTTGGTAGTAAATATGACCAAAAAATAGAATTGAAAAGGTTTTTCACGTTAATATCTACTTGCCTGTTGTGCGTTTCTCTAAATGCGCAATCTGATCTAGATTCTTTATATGGCGTATGGACCAACCAAAAAAATAACGATTCACTTCGAGCAAGTGCTTATGAAACATACATTTACGACAAATATATTGAGACAAACATAGATTCTTTGTTTGTTGAAGCTAAAACCCTTATAGAATTTGGCAAAAAGAACAACTACCCTCTTGCAATTTCATATGGCTACAGATTGATCGGTGAAGGTTACTATGAACAAGGTTTGTTATCCACTTCTCTTGAAAATTTTAATAAGAGCTATGACATCATCGTCCAACTTGGATTAGAAAAGCAATTTAGCAGTCTTATAAATACTCTGGGCATTTTGCAATCGAATCTTGGTAACAGCGCAAAAGCTCTTGAACATTTTGAATTAGGTCTAAAAATTAGTAAAAATCAAGGAAACAAGGAAACCATGGAATTGTGCATTACAAATATTGGTGGAATTTATTATTCGCTTAAGAATTTTGACAAGGCCTTAGAATATTACGAACAAGGCAAAACACTTGAAAAAGAAATGGGCGATCGGGTTGGCTACGCGAGTTCTTTAAACCTAATAAGCAGGGTATTAATCGACAAAGGAAACACCGAAAAGGCCAAATCCTACTTAAATGAAGCCATACTTGTTTTTGAAGAAGAACAAGAAGAATATGGAAGGTTGGAAGCTTACTTTATTCTTGCAGAAATCAGTACAATTAACCAAGACTATTTAAAAGCCTTAGACTATTTTCAAAAGTGTGCAAATTCGGAGATAATTGAAAATTCATCAGAATCCAAAGCCTATTTATATACCAGCATTGGTGATGTTTACATCAAGTTAAAGCAGTTTGATCAGGCGAAAGCAAATTGTGAAATTGGTCTTGCAAATGCGAAAGCCGCTGGTCTAATTAGTGAGAAAATAAGGGCTAGCAAATGTCTTTACAATGCTTACAAAGCTGTAAATAATGAGAAAGCCGCTTTAAATTATTTGGAAGAATCTATTGCTGTTGAAGACAGTTTAAAAACCCAAGAAGCCTATATCAAAATAACCCAAATGGAGGTCGAAAAACAAGCCTTAAACGATAGCATCCAAGCGGCTAAAGAACGTTTCGAACTTCAATTGGCACATCAAATAGAAGTACAACAGAAAAACAGGATAAGAAATATCATCCTATTCATTGCTGTTTTTGTCATTATTATTTCTATTGGTTTATACAGCCGATGGAAATCTACTCAAAAGTCTAAAGCCATTATCGAAAAAGAAAAAGAACGTTCCGAAAACTTGTTGTTAAACATTCTTCCAGCAGACATTGCCAAAGAACTTAAGGAAAAGGGAAAAGCCGATGCTCGCGATTTTGACATTGTCTCCATTCTGTTTACTGACTTTAAAGGGTTTACAAAAGCGGCAGAAAAACTATCAGCCAAAGCTCTAGTACATGAAATAAATGACTGTTTTAAAGCTTTTGATCACGTCATAGAAAAATACAAAATTGAAAAAATTAAAACTATTGGCGATGCCTATATGGCTGCTGGTGGTTTACCAATCCCTGACAAGCATTCTGTAAAAAACACAGTCTTAGCAGGGCTAGAAATGCAAGACTTCATCATAAATCGCAAAGAAAAAGCCGATTTGGAAAACAGAATAAGTTTTGAAATGCGTGTAGGCATTCATACTGGACCAATTGTAGCGGGAATAGTTGGTGTTAAAAAATTTCAGTTTGACATTTGGGGAGACACTGTAAACACAGCAGCTAGAATGGAATCTAGCGGAAAAGTCAACAAGGTAAATATTTCGCAATTTACCTATGAACTTATCAAAGACGATCCACTATTCGATTTTGAATACCGAGGCAGAATCATGGCAAAAGGTAAAGGTGAAATTGACATGTATTTCGTATGTCTTAAAGCATGAAATTAAAATATCTAGAAACCATATAAAATGTTGAAGATACATCACATTCGCAATGCCACTATGCTCATCGAAACAGAAGATGCAGCCATTCTTGTCGATCCATTACTTGCCGCAAAAGGCACAATGCCGAGCTATACAGAAAAGCTTTTTAACCCTCAGCGAAATCCTATTGTAGATTTACCAACAAACACCTTCGATCTACTTTCCAAAACAACCCATTGTCTTATTACTCATTTGCATTCTGATCATTTAGATCAAGCAGGTGAAGATTTTTTAATTTCAAATAAAATTCCAATACTCTGTAGTATAAAAGATGCTGATAATTTAAAAAACAGAGGTTTACAAATGTTTAAAACCATTGACTATTGGAAAAAGACCTCAATTTTTGAAGGTAGCATAGAAGGCATTCCAGCAGTGCATGGTTATGGCAAAGTGGCGGAATTAATGGGCAATGTCATGGGATATATGATACAATTGCCCGCCCAACCTTCAATATATTTAAGTTCGGATACCGTTTTTACGCCAGACGTCAAATACGTACTAGAACACTACCAACCCAACATAAGTGTAATGGCCTGTGGCTCTGCACAATTGGATGAATACGACCCGATTTTGATGACACTAGAAGACATTCTTCAATTTGTAAATTATGCGCCTGAACACGTCATTGCAAATCATTTAGAAGCTGTCAATCACTGTACAACGTCGCGAAACAGGTTGAAAGCTATTCTACTTCAACATAAACTCACTCACAAAGTTTGGATACCGGATGATGGAGATTCCAAGTTGTTTTGAAATTTAGCAGTATGAAACCTAATTTTTATGTCTATTTATTTGTTATACTCATTTTTCATATGAAAAACTATGCTCAAGATTTGGATAAACACCTTTGGAAGAATCGGATTTTAATCGTCAAAACTGATGGCACTAAGCTTACAAGTTATAATAATCAACTTGATGAAATTAAAAAGGACAAAAATGGGTTTATTGAAAGAAGGCTTGTGGTTTACCATGTCCAAGGCGATACAATCACACATTTGAATTTTAGCAATAATGAAATGCATAACAGCAGTCTAGAGTTTGGTGATAATAACCTCCTCATCCCAACTAAAAATTTTGAAGTATTACTGATAGGTTTAGATGGAGGAATTAAAATCAAACAAACAAAACCAATCACCTTGGAAGAACTATATCAAAAAATTGACGCTATGCCCATGAGAAGAAGCGAGTTAAGAAAAAACGAATAATGGCTTTTACATTGTGAAAATTATAAAAATCGTAAAATATGTAGTATTTTTTCTAAATAGTATTAAAAAATAAATTAATTCCATATATTGCCTACGAGATTATTAATTATCGACAAATGGACGAAAAAGTAAAATTTGAATTAGAATTCCCAATACAAGCCTCACCTGCCCTACTTTATCAATATATTTCCACACCTTCTGGAATGGGCGAATGGTTTGCAGACAATATAAACTCAAGAGGAGAAATTTTTACTTTTATTTGGGGCGAAAGCGAAGAACAGGCTAAACTTCTAACTAAAAAAAGTGGAGAACGTATTAAAATGCGTTGGCTAGACGACGATGACACTTCATACTATTTTGAAATGCGAATTCAAGTTGACGAAATTACCAAAGACGTTTCTCTTATGATTACCGACTATGCCGTGGAAGATGAGATTGAAGAGAGTAAAATGTTATGGGAAAATATGATTGCAGATCTTAAGCATGTTTTAGGCTCAAAATAAGGCTTTTTCACTTTATGATTAACATAAACGGAAGGCTTCTTGACGATAAAGAAGCTCATATAAGCATTCTCAATAGAGGGTTTCAATACGGTGACTCCGTTTTCGAAACCATTCGTGTTATAAATTCTAAGGTTATTTTTTGGGAGGAACACTATTTTAGACTCATGTCATCGATGAGGCTATTAAGAATGCAAATCCCTTTAGAGTTTTCGCCAGAATTTCTAGAGCAAGAAATTAAACACATTATTTCTCAAAATGGTCTAGATGCCAAACCAGCGAAAGTAAAAATAAATATCAGCAGAAAAATTGGAGGGCTTTATACACCAAAAGATAGAAACGTTGATTACTTTATTTCATGCGAAGAGATCAAAGATGCATTCTATACCTATAAAGAGAGCGTGTATGAAGTAGAATTGTTCAAAGACCACTTTGTCAATTCTGGACTGTTATCTACTTTAAAAACAAACAATAAGCTCATAAACATTTTAGGCAGTATTTACGCAGAAGAAAATAATTTTCAAAATTGCATCTTATTGAATGAAAAAAAATCTGTCATCGAGTTTACTAATGGTAACATTTTTCTTGTTAAAGATCGTAAAATCAAAACACCACCTTTAAGCGATGGTTGTTTAAAAGGCATTACCAGGCACTACGTCCTAGAAATCCTTAAAAGCCTAGAGGGTTACGAAGTCTTAGAAGAAAGTATTTCTCCTTTTGAGCTACAAAAAGCAGATGAAATGTTTATGACCAATGTGATTTCTGGGATTAAGTCAATAACTAAATACCGCAAAAAAGAATATAAAACAGGTATTGCAAAATCGCTTATCGGAAAGCTAAACGCTAGAGCAAGATTAGGTTAATTGTGGTTCGGATTATCAGGTGCGTTTGACCAGATCAGGTATTCTCCTCCTAAAGACTTCATCTTTTTGTTCCAAAGGTTAGTGGATGTACAAGATATCACCTCATCGGCATCAAATACAGACTCGATCAGCCATGCTTCGTCTTTAATCTCTTCTTCCAACTGAGTTTGAGCCCAGCCAGAATAGCCTAGAAAAAACTTTATTTGATGATGACTTATTAAATCATTGTTTATCAAAGGAATTAATTCTTCTTGGTGTCCACCCCAATACAAATCTCTGCTGATCTGATAGCCGCCAGAAATCAAATGAGGTACGTTATGAACAAAATACAATTTATCTCGATCCACAGGTCCGCCATCGAAAACTATAAAATCCCTTTTCACATCAGGCACCAAGTCTTTTAAGTTTTCTGCCAATGGTTTATTTATTATAAATCCGACATAACCTTCGTCGTTGTAATCTGCAATAAGAATCAAAGAACGATTAAACGTAATATCGCCAAGAATACTTGGCTTACTGATTAATACATCACCTTTATTTATAACGATATCTGGGATCATACTGCAATATAACGAGATTTTATGTAAAAAAAAAGACCTTATAAAAATAAGGCCTTTATAATTTTTTTAAGTTTGGACTTAGTTTACAGCCTTAGAAAGATCTGCACCTGCTTTGAACTTTACAACATTTTTAGCAGGTATATTGATAGTCTCATTTGTACGTGGATTTCTACCCTCACGAGCCTCACGTTTAGAAACTGACCATGATCCAAAACCTACTAAAGAAACTCTGTTGCCTTCTTTTAAAGAACCTTCTACATTTGATAGAAAAGATTCTAAAGCTTTCTTAGCTGATGCCTTAGCAATTCCAGCATCTTCGGCCATAGCGTCTATTAAATCCGATTTGTTCATAATAAATAAATTAAAAGTTAAAAAATATACACTCTACAAATTTATACGTAATATCTAGGTATGCAACACATTAAGCGAAAAAAAAATAAAATGTTAAATATTTTAACATAAATAGAATGATTTCATCAGGTCATTTTGGCATCATCTTGTACATTAAAACCATTTAAAAGTGTTTTGGTATCCATTAGACGCTTCCCTGAAAGCTTAATTTCCAATATTTCAATGAATCCATCATTTACCGCAACAAATAATGATTTATTCCTTGTTATCACTTTTCCATTTTCATGATCATGCTGTTCTTTAACTATTGAAACTTTTGATAATTTACATTGGATATTTTTATTATCATTTTCAAATACCGTCCATGCCAGCGGAAAAGGACTTAATCCTCTCACCAAATTATAAATATCTTCGGAAGATTTGTTCCAATCGACTTTTGTATTTTCTTTGGATAGCTTTGGTGCTTCTTTAAAACGCTTATCACTTTTATCTTGAACTTTGGTCACAATTGTATCTTCAAAGATGTCATTTAGTGTATCTAAAACTAAATTAACGCCTTTGGGAATCATTTTTTCATAAACATCTTGCAAATTATCGGTGTAATTGATGGGCAAAGACACAGAATCTATAATTTCTCCTGTATCGATTTTTTCATCGATAAAGAAAGTTGTGAGTCCGGTTTGTGTTTCTCCATTAATAATTGCCCAATTGATTGGCGCAGCACCTCTATATTCTGGCAATAAAGACGCATGAAGATTAAATGTTCCATATTTAGGAAAACTCCAAACCTGTTTTGGCAACATTCTAAATGCAATAACTACAATGACATTTGGATTTAAAGCCTTTAGTTGGTTATAAAACTCTTCCGATTTTAAATTTGTTGGTTGAAAAATTGGAATGTTTTCTTGTTCTGCATAAATTTTTACAGCAGACTTATTAAGTTTTCGACCTCTTCCGGCTGGCTTATCTGGAGCTGTAACTACACCTAGCAAATCATGCTCACTATTTTGAATGGCTTGTAACATAGGAACAGAAAACTCTGGTGTTCCCATAAAAAGTACTCTTAACTTTCTATTCATTTTAATCGATATGTATTGTTGGTTGTAACTTCAATTTTATTACGTTCTAAAAGATCTTGCAAAACAATAAACAATTGGTCCTTTTCACAATTAAATTCTCTTAAAATCTCTTTGGATGATTTAGGAACTGAGGAAATAGAATTTACAATGCTCTGAGCTAAGGCTTTATCATTCAATCTATGTTCCAATATTCTTTTTGACAAACAAACTGAACATTTTCCGCAATTTGTTGCACTTGATTCGGCAAAATAGTCCAACAATTTGATCTCGTAACACGTGTTTTTATCACTTACAAATTTATAAACCGCATTGATTTGATCAATCTTTGTTTGCCTAAATGATTTAATCACTTTAGCATGTGCATTAATAACGCGTTCATCGCCTCGAGGCTCTAAAAGCTTGATTTGCAAATCTTGATTCGACGTGGTGAGATCGATAACACCCAACTCATGAAGTTTCTGTAAAGACTTTAAAGTCTTCGACCTTAAAAGACCTGTTTTTCTGGACAGGAAATTTAAGTTAACTTTAGTCTTTAAATCAAAAACACCAGAGTATGTCCTTAGAATTAAAGTCATGAGATGTTTGTACGTTTCATTTTGTCTTAAAAAGTTTAAAGTTTCGTGATGACTCAAGAGAATCTTTAAACTTGTACGCACTTCGAACTGTTTTTCCAACGCAATAATGCTTAGTCTATCGAGAAGTTTTAAAACCTCAAAGACCATTGAAATATCAGATTTATAACGCTTAGAAAACTCTGAAATGTTAAGGCCATGAACTTCACCTTCTCCATCGCCATATCCTAATTGAAAGAAACTCATGAGTTGCCTATAAATTAATTTTACCTGC
This sequence comes from Bacteroidia bacterium, assembly GCA_030429455.1. GTDB lineage: Bacteria > Bacteroidota > Bacteroidia > Flavobacteriales > Flavobacteriaceae > Psychroflexus. The sequence continues at coordinate 9,831 of JAUIFC010000076.1, forward strand.
TGTATGTCAGGTAAATTTTTTAAAAACTGAAATTTTAAGCGTTGGACATCTGTAGAATTATAAGCCAAAATAGCTTTGGAGTCCATTCCATTTCTACCTGCTCTTCCAATCTCTTGATAGTAACTTTCCAAATTTTCTGGAAGATGGTAATGGTATATTAAGCCAACATCAGGTTTGTCTATGCCCATGCCAAAAGCTGTAGTAGCAATGATGATTTTGACTTTATTGCCCAACCACTTTTCAAGAATTGTTTGCCGTTCTTCATTAGTTAATCCTCCGTGAAAGGCTAAACTAGAAATACCATGCTGTTGGATGAGCTTAGCCAAATCCAAGGTAGCTTTTCGAGTTCGAACATAGACAATTGCGGAATGACCACATCCTTTGAGCTCACCTATCAAATCTTCTCGCTTATTGTCTATATCTTTAATTATCAATGCTATATTAGACCGTTTGAAACTTTGTTTAAAGATTTTTGGAGATGATAAATTTAATTGCTTGATGATATCTTCTTGAACACGTTCTGTCGCCGTAGCCGTGAGCGCCATGATGGATACATGTGGACAAATCTCATCTCTTAAATGTCTGATTTTTAAAAATGCTGGTCTAAAATCATGGCCCCACATCGACACACAATGGGCTTCATCCACAGCTATCATGCTGATGTTTATATAACTTAAATGTTCTCTAATTATAGTATTCTGAAGTTTCTCGGGAGACATGTACAAAAACTTAAATCCACCAAATCTCAAATTATCAAAGATTTGATTTGTCTCCTTTACAGATAGTCCTCCTTTAAGGTACATTGCCTTTATTCCTTTGTCTTTCAAATTATTCACTTGATCTTGCATCAAGCTGATAAGTGGCGAAATAACCACGCATATGCCATCTTTAATCAGCGCTGGAACATGAAAACATAAGGATTTACCACCGCCAGTTGGAAAAAAAACACAAGTATCATGATTTTCCAGACTAGCATTTATCACCTGTTTTTGCAAGCCTCTAAACTCACTAAAGCGCCAATATTTTTGTAATATTTGTTCTGGAGAAATCATTTAAAGTTTGGAAATAATAAACTCTAAACGATTTGGTATACTGGCTTTTGGAACCTCGATCAAGTTATATTTATAAAATTTATAGGATTTTAAAAGGTATTTTTCTATTTCACATGCCATTTTAAAGTCTTCATAACGTTCATTGTCTATCAAATGAATATCTTCCCAAACTGGAAACCAAAAAACCTTATCATATATGTATTGTCTGTTGGCTTGATCAAATTTTTCTGGAAATGGCTGCTTGACCATATCCATATAAGCGGTTATATCTGGCAAACCTCGATCCAAAAAAGTCCATTCCGATGCATACGATGATGAATCCAAAAATTGTTGAATACGTCCTTCAAGCAGTTTTTCACTAAACAAAAGAGGTTTCTCTTTAAACAAATGTTCTATGCCTTCTGCTCTGGCATCCAATGTGACTTGTCTGGAAATTTCTTCAAAACATTTATAGCCCTGTAAAGCCAAGGCATCTATTACACTAGTTTTTCCTGTAGAAGGCGCACCAATCAACAATGCGGTTTTGTTCAAATTTTTCAATAGTAATAGTTTTATCGAGTTCTAAATATCATTTCAAAAATTATAATTTCAAAATAAATTATGACAAGATTAGTTAATATTACAATATATGGATTTTAACTGAATTATATTTACCAAAAATTTCATCTTGAAGACTGAACAAGAACAATTTTATACAAATTTGATCCAAAGGTTAAAGGAATCCTCCGACTGGCCAAACGAATATATTTTCAAATTTATCATTCCAACAGATCAATCTAAACTAGAAAAATTACTAGGTATCTTTGATAATACTGGGGCTATTATAAATACTAAGACTTCTTCAAAAGGAAAATTTACCAGCGTTTCTTTAAAGTTATACTTACATAATCCTGAAGAAGTTGTCGAAAAATACATTATCGTTGGAAACGAAATAGAAGGTGTAATATCCTTATAGAGTTAACTTTAAATTTTTTAAATTGCGACAAAAACAGACTGTGACAGAACATCTAGAATACAATTCCGATAGAAATCAACTTGTGATAGCCGAATATGGCAGACACGTTCAAAAAATGGTTGAAATTTGTATGGAAGAAAAAGATAGAGCCAAAAGAACCGAAATGGCAAACAGCATTATTGGTGTTATGGCAAATATAAGTAATCAAAAGAAAGACGCAACAGATTTCCAACAAACCTTATGGGACCAACTGTATATCATAAGTGATTTTAAGTTAGACGTAGATGGCCCTTATCCTATTCCAAGCAGAGAAGAACTCTTTAAAAAGCCTGAACCACTACCCTATCCACAAAACCATCCAAAGTACAGATTTTATGGCAACAACATAAGTCTTATGATAGACGAAGCCATTAAAGTTGAAGATGGTAATTTGAAAGATGCTTTGGTTTATACCATCGCAAACCACATGAAAAAGTGTTTTTTAAATTGGAACAGAGATACGGTAAAGGATAGCGTGATTTTTAAGCATCTTGAGGAATTGAGTGATGGCAAATTGGTCATCAAAGCAGATGATGAAACCCTTAGCGAAGCTTCTGAACTTGTAAAATACACAAGCAACAAAAGAAGACACAAAAAGAACTACAAAAGTAAAAGTAGAAAAAGAACAAGAAAATGAGTGCATTTGTAATCGAAGGTGGTCATCAACTCAAAGGCGAAATCACACCTCAAGGCGCAAAAAACGAAGCTCTACAAATCTTATGTGCTGTTTTAATGACCGAAGAAAAGGTCGAAATTGAAAATATTCCAGATATCCTAGACGTCAATAAGCTTATTGACATTTTGGAAAATTTAGGTGTAAAAATTCAAAAATTAGGAAAAGGACATTACAGTTTTAAAAGTGATGCCCTTAACCTAGATTATATTGAGAGTGATCAGTTTAAAAAAGAAGGTGGTTCACTAAGAGGTTCCATTATGATTGTGGGTCCCTTATTGGGCAGATTTGGCAAAGGCTTTATTCCAAAACCTGGTGGTGATAAAATTGGCAGACGTCGTCTAGACACTCATTTTGAAGGTTTTATGAAACTAGGTGCTGATTTTCGATACAACCGCGAAGAGCACTTCTACGGTGTTGAAGCGCCTAAAGGATTGACTGGCACCAAAATGCTTCTTGAAGAAGCATCGGTTACAGGAACAGCTAACATTATTATGGCTGCTGTGTTTGCCAAAGGAAAAACTGAAATTTACAATGCTGCTTGCGAACCTTATATCCAACAATTATGTAAAATGCTAAACAGCATGGGCGCAAAGATTGAAGGTGTGGGTTCTAATTTACTGCACATCACAGGTGTTGAAAACCTAAACGGGTGCAAGCACAGAGTTCTTCCCGACATGATTGAAATTGGCTCTTGGATAGGTTTGGCCGCCATGACAAGGAGCGAAATTACCATTAAAAACGTAAGTTGGGAAAACCTTGGGTTAATTCCTTCAACTTTTGAAAAAATAGGCATAACCATCCTCAAGCAAGATGATGATATTCTTATCCCAAAACACAAAAATGGATACGAGGTCAAAAGTTTTATTGATGGTTCTATCATGAACATTTCGGATGCGCCTTGGCCAGGTTTTACGCCAGATTTATTAAGCATCATGCTTGTAATTTCCACTCAAGCCAAAGGAAGTGTTTTGATACATCAGAAAATGTTTGAAAGCCGTTTATTTTTTGTGGACAAGTTGATTGACATGGGAGCAAAAATTATATTATGCGACCCGCATAGAGCGACTGTTATTGGACACAATTTTCAATCCCAATTAAAAGCCACAACAATGACAAGTCCAGACATTAGAGCCGGAATTTCGTTGTTGATTGCTGCCCTTTCAGCCAAAGGGACGTCTACCATTCATAATATTGAACAAATAGATAGAGGATACGAAAATATCGACGAACGCTTAAGAGCGATTGGGGCTAAGATTTATCGTTATGATTAGTGCTTTTTAAACTAAAATATCTTTATTTTATTAAGACATTGTCAAAGTTTATATTTTTAATAATGTCTTTATTATTATTGATTTCTAGTCAATTTTCAGAAGAAAAAAGAACATTTGATTTCAATATACATGACACCTATTTCATCATTGCTGATCATCAATTTTACGTTGTATTAGCCATCATTTTCGGCCTCGTTGGCCTTCTTTATTTGACGTTTTTCATTTTAAAACTCAAACTTTCAAGTGTTTTGATTATTGCACATTTTATCAGCTGGATACTTTTTTTATCACAATTCTATTGGCTTGGTATGATAGGAATACCTGAGAGATATTATACGAATACTTCTATCCCTGCTGAATATAATGGTGATACAAAAATTAGCTTTTTCATTATTGGCCTATTATGTTTTATCTTCAACATAACTATTGGTATTTTCAAGAAATTCTCAATGAGCAAAAATCCATAAAACCTATACAATACCATTTATAACTTGAAATTACCGTAGTAAATCGCCCTTTCTTCCTTTCTACTGCAACATAACAAGAAACCGCAGCTATGCTTTATTTTTCTGTATTGTGTAGAGAAAAAAATCATCAATGTCTTTTACAGTAATTTCAAATCACAATTAGTATAAATTTGTTCAAACTTTATGTATTTTGCGCTTATTACAAACTCATTAAATTAGAAATTATGCCTTTAATTCTTCCCGTAAATGGCAAATCGCCTAAAATTTCAGACAGCTGTTTTATAGCAGAAAATGCTACAATCGTTGGAGATGTGGATATGGGCGAAGAATGCAGTGTTTGGTTTAACGCTGTTATTCGAGGGGATGTACATTTCATAAAATTGGGCAATCGCGTAAATGTTCAAGATGGTGCTGTAATTCATTGCACCTATCAAAAACATCCAACGACTATTGGAAACAATGTTTCTATTGGACATAACGCCTTAGTTCACGGATGCACTATAAAAGATAATGTCCTGATTGGTATGGGAAGCATTGTCATGGATGGTTGTGTAGTCGAAAGTAATAGTATTATTGCTGCCGGCGCTGTTGTCACCCAACATACCACTGTGGAATCAGGTAGTATTTATGCTGGAGTTCCTGCAAAAAAAGTAAAAGACATCAGCCCAGAATTAACAGCCGGCGAAATTGACCGCATCGCTAAGAATTATGTGAAATATTCAAGTTGGTTTAAGGAGTAAGGTACCAAAATTAAATCAGTTTAAAAGGTGACTATTTGAAGATTTGAAAATGAGATAATTTGAAAATATTAATTTATCAATGTAGCAATTCAGGAAATGAAAACTATTTTGTTGAATTTACTGCTTAATTGAACTAAAGGCTATTTAAATCACAAAAAAACCTAACAATTAAATCTTCGCGCCTTTGTGCCTTTGCGTGGAATAATTTCACCGAATTCCATATAACGTAGAACACTGTTACTAATCCAAATACACATTCGCAATTAAATTGCTTACTGTTGGATGCTCGCTGCCGCCTTCCGGTTCAATTGTGATATTATACGACTCGGCATCAGTGATATAATTCATAGCGAGAAATTCTTCATCTTTTTTAATAATGCCCATATCTATCATTTCGCCGTTGACATCAGCCCATAATTGATAGTCTTTGCCTTCATCTGCTTTTGGCAATTCGATGGCATTGACTATTACTGTTTTTGTCTCATGATTCACATAACTAAGCAATTTAGCTTCAGGTAATTTATCATTTCCATTAAGCACATATTGGACAACATCAGGATCCTTTAAGTAAGTATACCACTCGTTTTGAATTGTGTAATTATCTGTCAACTGATCCAGTTGATTTTGCAAACCTTCAATTTGAGTGTTGGTTATCTTCAAGTCCTCGGTTAATTGAGTTGACTTGACAAAAAACCATATTGTACTCAGTAACAACACAGGCAGAATAGAAGCCGCTATCTTTAGATAAAACTTTGAGTTGCTTTTATTTAATTTACTATCCGTTTGAGCACTTGTGCTAATTTGGTCAAAAATTTCAGCTTTTACTCGTTTAGGTGGTTCAATACCATTCTCTATGCCCACAGCTTCGAATGTTTGTTCTAGCTCTTTATAAATCTTTGATACCTCTGCATCTTCATCAATAAGTAGTTCCACTTCCTTTTTTTCAGAAGCCGTAAGTTCGTCAAAAAAATAAAGTTCTAATAGTCCTTTTTCTAAAATTGTTTTCTTGTCCATCATCACAAAGCATTAATAATTGAATAAAAAAAAGCAATTAAAAAATTATGCTTTTCTTTCAGCACTTTCAAAGCTTGACGAACATAGGATTTAAATGTGCCCAACGGCACTTCCATTTCTTTATAAGCTTCTCTGTGCGTATACCCTTTAAAATAAACCAAATCAATAGCTTTTCTATGATGTGGTTCTAACTTTTCTATCGATCCATTTAAGTTTGAAAAATCCAAAAGGTCATTTTCTTCTTCCTTCTTATTTGTATATACACTTAAATCTTCCATTTGGATGACATTTTTCTGACTTCTGATCTGATTAAGTGTCTTATTTCTCGCAATTCTATAAACCCAAGTGTAGAAACTGCCTTTTGTATCATCGTAACGATGAGATTGATTCCAAACGGTCAAAAATGTCTCTTGCAACAAATCTTGCGCAAGCTCTTCTTGTTTTATCATGCGTAAGATTACACCATAAATGGCAGCCGAATACTTGTCGTAAAGCATTGATAAGGCGAGCTCTTCTTTGTTTTTAAGTCGTAAAATTAAAGCCGAATCTGTTGGCATGAGTTGTTAAATAAATTACAAATTTACTAAAATTAAAATCCTAGCTCATCCAAAGAGAAGATTTGGTTGTAAATGTAATAAAGCGCTTTAAACTCAATTAATAATTTTAAAAAATAAATAAAATGAAAAAAATCGTATTTCTATTCTCAACAATTATCGCTCTAACA
>JAUIFC010000077.1 GCA_030429455.1 Bacteroidia bacterium
GGTGAAAAATTCGACTTGGAAATCATTGATATTTTTAATGATGATGCTTCTTTAAACGACAACGGCTTGCACTATAAAGGCCAAGATAGGTTTGTAGCCAGAAAAAACTTTGCTAAAGAACTTGAAGAAAATGGTCACCTTCTAAAAGTTGAAGATTATACCAACAAAATTGGCTTATCCGAACGAACTAAAGCCATTATTGAACCTAAACTTTCTGAGCAATGGTTTTTAAAAATGAAAGACATTGCTCAACCTGCTCTAGATGCGGTAATGCTTAATGAAAGTGTAAAACTGTATCCTTCAAAATTCAAAAACACCTACAAACATTGGTTGGAAAATGTTAGAGATTGGAACATCTCAAGACAATTATGGTGGGGGCATCAAATGCCTGTTTATTATTTAAGTACTGAAAATGGCGCCGACAAAAACCAATATGTCGTTGCAAAATCTGTTGATGAGGCTGTTGAAAAAGCAGTATCAAAATTCGACAACCCGCACCTTACTCAAGCTGATTTGATTCAAGAAGAAGATAGTTTAGACACGTGGTTTTCTTCATGGCTGTGGCCAATCTCTGTTTTCGATGGTATTAGACATCCTGAAAATGAAGAATTTAAATATTACTACCCGACTAAGGATTTGGTGACTGGTCCAGACATTTTATTCTTTTGGGTAGCCCGAATGATCATGGCTGGTTACGAATTTGTAGACCAAAAACCTTTTGACAATGTTTATCTAACTGGATTGGTGAGAGATAAGCAGGGTAGAAAAATGTCCAAGCAATTAGGCAATTCTCCCGACGCTGTTAAATTGATGGAAAAATTTGGTGCAGATGGCGTTAGAGTTGGACTATTACTCAGTAGTGCCGCTGGAAACGACCTGCTATTTGACGAATCTTTGTGTCAACAAGGCAAAGGATTTGCTAACAAAATTTGGAACGCACTAAATCTTATAGACATGTGGCAAGTTGATGAGCATTTAGCGCAACCAGAATCTGCAAAAATTGGACTTGATTGGTACGAAAATAAACTCCAAAAATGTCTTTCAGAAATCGAGGACCATTATTCCAAATATAGAATATCAGATGTATTGATGTCTTGCTATAAGTTGGTTTGGAATGACTTCTGCTCTACGCTCTTAGAGATTTTAAAACCTGATTATCAAAAACCCATAGATGCTGTTTCTAAAGCTAAATGTATTGAATTATTTGAAGCAAACCTCAAAATTCTTCATCCGTTTATGCCATTTGTAACAGAAGAAATCTGGCAAGCCATAAAGGAAAGAAGTGCAAAGGATGCATTGATAGTTTCATCTTGGCCAACATTGAAAACTTTTGACGAAAAATTACTAAACAACTTTGAAATAGCCTCTGAAGTCATCACTCAAATTAGATCGGTTCGAAAGTCAAAAAATATTGCGCCTAAAAAACCTTTACGCCTTACTATTGAAAACAAAGAAGAATTCTCGAATAAGTTTGATAGCATTATTAAAAAATTAGCATACCTAAGCGACATAGCGTACACTGAAAAACAAGAAGATGCCGCTGTAAGCTTTAGTGTAAAATCCAATGTTTACACCATACCTCTTGAAGGCCAAATCGATGTTCAAGCAGAAAAAGAAAAACTTGAGAAAGACTTAAAGTACTACAATGGATTTTTAATTTCTGTTGAAAAGAAATTGAATAACAAACGTTTTGTAGACAATGCACCAGAACAAGTTGTAGCCAAAGAAAAGCAAAAACAAGCAGACGCATTGGCAAAGATTGAAACATTGAAAGAAAGTTTAAGCAAGTTGTCTTGAGAGCAGTGTTCAAACAATTCTACAAAGTTCAGAAAATAATTGAATGGCATGCACCGTCTTCGCTTTCAATTAACCTGCACTCTAGCTTAGCAACTTACTATATGCTCATTATTAGGAAGTGATATGGATTTGACTTTAAGTCTTAATCAAATCCATGTTAGACATTAGAATCTTCAATTAGACCGTAAAGAGAACAAAATTAAGCTATAGGGGTATCAGATTTATACATATTCAAATACAAATAAACAGATAATAAAAAAAGATTTTACTTATTTGTTTTAACACTTTAGTATAATTTTTATCGTATTTTTAGATTTTATTTAGAAAAAATGATTAAAAATTTAGCCTTAAAAGGTGGAGGTGTTAAAGGAATAGCTTATGTTGGTGCCTTGTACGAACTTGATAAAAGAGGACATTATGACACTTTAGAAAGAGTTTCTGGAACTTCCGCTGGAGCATTGGTAGCTTTAATGATTGCCTTACAGCTCAAACCTAAACAAATCGAAGACCTGATGAAAAGCTTGGACTTTAACGATTTCAAGAAAGGTTGGAATCCTTTTAGATTATTTACAAAATATGGGCTTTATACTGGGAATGAAATCTTAAACTTTATTGACACCTGCTACCAAGCCTCTGACCTTGAACTCAATTTAAAGAGCACATTCAAGGATTTTCAAAAAGCAGGTGGCAAGGATATAATCGTATTCGCCTCCAATCTCAATAAGCGAAATATTACTGAATTTTCTGCATACAGTACTCCTGACTGTTACGTATCAGAAGCTGTTAGGGCATCAATGTCTATTCCCTTTTTCTTTAAAGGTTGGCAGTTTTCAAATATGAAACCTGATGACCATATTTATGTAGATGGTGGTGTTATGTTTAATTATCCCTTATCTTTTTTTGACAAACCCCGTTTTAATAAAGACCCCTTCAATGTTAACAAAAATTCGATTGGCCTGTTTCTTGAACCTAAGCGGATTTATGAACAGTTTGAGGATGATGAGGAAGATAACACAAAAGAAAATACAAAAAAGGTATTTAAAAAACTGCCCCATATAACCAAATTCAGGTTCAATATGGGAATAATTCACTATCTAAAACACCTATTCGAAACCTCAATGAATTCTCAGGATATTGAATTATTTGAAGAAAGCTATCTAGTAACAAGAACTGTGTTCATTAATGATTTGAACATTTCTGCCACAAAATTTAATCTTACAGAGACGGACAAAAAAAACCTTGTAGAATCCGGAAGAAAAGGTGCCATTCATTATTTCGAATATATTAAATCTATAGGAAAAAATGCCTAATCAGAATCCTCTTACACTGATCACTCCTATTAAACCAGAACGTTTAGAGGATTTATATTCTTACTTGTCCGAACTAAAATACGCTTTAGAAAAGGGAAATCATCCTTTGTTTGAAAAATCAAATACTGTTCATTACCTCAGATGGCTTATTATTGATGACAATAAATCCATTTTTTTTAAAGACTCAAGCAGGCATCCCAAATTAGTATTTTCTTCAAATTTTGACGGCACAGTTGATCGCCATTTGGTTGACCTATGCAGTCACGGCGAAGAAGAACTTTTAGATAAACTTTATGGTTGCTGTGAGGATTATCCCGAACAAGGACAACGACACCTGCAATCGCGAATGGAATACTTAAGAAAACATATAATACCTGTTTCAGCATTTTACAATGGCAGTGTAAACCGCAGTTTGGTGCAGATTAAGCAGGAATACAAACTAAAAATATTTCTGCGTTCGGCTTTAGACCAAAAGGATTGGATCAACTACACGGCTAAAGATATCCATGCTGAGCTCAAAAACAATGTATCAGATAATACCGAATTTGAATGGGCAAAAACTAATTTTAAAATACCTCAAACCAATTGGTTCAAATTAGCACTTTTAGGACTTACAATTTTCATACTGCTACCCGTGATTATAATTTGGATTATTATTGTCCAGTTTAGATATGAAAAAAATGACGAATACTATGTAAAATCAAGAAGTGATTTAAATCCTGAAAAAATTAAAATTCTAGAAGAATATGAGGATTTGACTGACGGCAAAGACCAGGATTCTGATAAAAAGGATAAAGTCATTAACTATCAAAATCAATTTTCTCAACTGGTTGAAATGAAACCTGGAAAAGTAAGGTTAATCACCTTCAAGGCCATGATGTTATTTGCCAGAGTATTGATACCTGCTAAATTTATAGATGGAGAATTAATGGGCATACCTACTATACATTTTGCGCGTTGGGTACTGTTTGATAATAACGAACGAGTCCTGTTTTTTTCAAATTTTGATGGTAGCTGGCAACAATATCTTGGTGATTTTATCGATCAGAGCGGATGGGGGCTTTCTGCCATTTTTTCTAACACTAAAGTTTTTCCCAAAACAAATTTTTTAGGCATCTCTGGTGTGACAGCCATGAGTAAATTCTTTCCAAAATCAGGACCGTTGTTCCCTGGTGGTGCTTACGATGAAGAGCATTTTCTGGCGTGGAGTCGCGACTCTGAATTACCAACCCAAATATGGTATTCAGCCTATCCGCATTTATCAATTAAAAACATAAATAACAATACCAGAATAAGAACTTTACTTTTTAAGAACCTAAACGAAAAACAAGCCAAAGCATTTTTACAGCTTATAAATTAAAATTCCTCCAATGTTTACACTTGAATTAAATGACATACAGGGTTATATAATAAGAGCTTATGCTCATATGAATTACTCCAGGTTTACAATTTTAAAGGTTGAAAATCCTGCCAAGGCCAAAAAATGGATATCTTCAATAACTCAAGATATTACTGATGCCAGAATTGTAAAAAAAGAACATCTGCCAGATACCAATCTCAACATTGCCTTTGCAAAAAAGGGATTGCTAGCGCTTGGCTTACATGAAGACAATCTTAACACCTTTTCACCTCCTTTCAGAGAAGGCATGAATACCCCACATAGAAAAAGACTTTTAGGTGATGTAGACAGTAGTGACCCTGAAAAATGGTTGTGGGGTAGCGATAATTCGGTTGAAATTCTACTTTTAACTTTTGGAAAAGAAAAATCAATTTGTTTGGACTACTATAACAAACTTGAGAAGGATTTTACAAATCAAGGCTTAAAAGTTGTAAAGCACTTGGACGGTAGTAGACTAAAAAATGACAATGTTAATTTTGGTTTTAGAGATGGGATTGCCCAACCTATTATAAAAGGTAGCGGTAGAAAAGGACCGGATTATGATACGGTAAATCCTGGTGAATTTATTTTAGGTTACAAGAATAATTATGAAGTCTTACCTGATTCTCCAAAGTTAAGTAAGCTTCAGGGCGACTATAATCTACTCCCTACACGTGCAAAAGACCCTGGCTACAAAGATTTAGGAAAAAACGGAAGTTATCTTATAATTAGGCAAATGCAGGAACATGTTGACCGATTTTGGACATTCATGAACGATAAAACCAAAAATGAGGATGGCAGTATAAACAAAGAAGAGAGTATAAAACTTGCATCTAAAATGTTTGGTCGTTGGCCTAGCGGAGCTCCCTTAAGTAAATACCCAAAAAAAGATCCCGGAGGCATTAACAATGAAAATGATTTTCTATATGCAGACTCCGATCCCGATGGCACAAAATGTCCATTTGGTTCGCACCTTAGACGCATGAACCCAAGAGATAGTTTTGAAAAAGATACGAAAAAACGATCTCTCATTTTAAGTAACAGACACAGGCTAATAAGAAGAGCACGATTTTACGGCGAACCAATTATAGGCACTCCTGAAAATCATAATCCCAAAGGTGAGGTAGGTCTCTACTTTAATTGCTTTAGTGCTGATATAAGTCGACAATTTGAATTTTTACAATACACCTGGTCTAATTACCCTAAAATAAAACAGCTTTATAACGATCCAGATCCCATAGTAGGCGTAGTTGAAAATCCAAAAAAAGGTATAAAACAAAATTTTACCATTCAAGGAGAAGTATATAACAAAAGTATTAAAGACCTACAACGTTTTATAACTATCAAAGGCGGAAGCTACTTTTTCTTCCCATCTATAACTACAATCCGATTTTTGTGTACACTTTAATAAAATTAACCTACTCAGCTTTTTCCAGGATGTCTTTAGCATTTTTGAGATTTTTTTTCATATAGGACTTAAACATCAAACTCAAAATTAAGCTTAGGATTAATTTACTGAAGAAATTTTTATAAGTGAAGGAGTAATACCAAGAAATTCGAGTCTTATCGCCAACCGTGTCAAACCAAAATTGACCATAACCAAGATGCGTGAATTTTTTAACTGTATTTGTAAAATCATATATTTTATAGGCATAGTTGTAACTAGGGTTATATCTTATCAATTCCTCGATAAGTGTATCTCCTCCTTCGAAATAAACAAGTCGTCTAGCTCCTTTCCGGTCGTATGAACCCTTTGTTAAGACTTCAACACTTAGACAATCATGAATGTTACCCGATTTTTTTAACCATCTTGGTAATTGTTCATTGCTGGATATAAAATCAAATGCAGCCTTTCTACTGCAATTTACAAAGACCTGAACGTTTTTGGTCAATATTTTCTTTTTTGGAATAGAAACTGGGATACTTTTATGAATCGGCCATGAGGTGTTGTTTAAAAAATCATCGGAGTCCTCAGGCTCAAAAAGTCCTACTTTATTGTGCTCATGTCTAAAAGCAGACATAGCCTCATAGGCACGCTTACGAGCTCTATTAAAGCTTCCCAACGGTCTATGTGCTGTTAAACTATGCCAACTATTAAATGACATATTTTCCCCTAAACTATCCATTTCAGGCGTGTTAAAATCCTGTGCAGGTATTTCAAGAGTTGCTACTTTAAAAAACTCCGAGTTCCATGCTACTGTGGGATCCTCAATAGGCATGAGTTGTGCATGCGTTTGAAACTGAATGTAAAAATCAAAAGTAGCCATATTGCTATGTAGGGTATGACTTAAATTAAGCCGAAGAAAATTTTCATCTTTTGTATTTTCATTGATAATATAATTATCCGCAGAAGGTTTGAGGAAATACTTAACTGCCTGATCAGGTTTACCAAAACGATAAGGCTGTGTACTCCAGTATTGAATATTAAGTGGATTATCACACTTAACAAATGTCTTCATTAAACGTTTCAATAAACCCCAATGTTTAGGATTGAGAAAATAAAATAACAACTTCAATTTACTTTTTGATGTTGAAGCCTTGAGGGTTTTTCTAAACTCTGTAATGTTTTTAGAAAAAAAAGTTTCGCTACTCATGAGCAAAAAATCTTGCACTTTGGAATCTCTCTTATTGTTGAGGATTTTTTCGCCTTCAACGTTCAAAAGTTTAATGGCAATTCCTCTGATGTCTTTTTTCTTATCAGATTGTGGCGTGGTTTGAGAATTAGAGAACCTCACATAGCAGTGGTACTCTTTTGGGTCTTTAAACAGGCCTACTTTTAAGTGTTCGGGCAGGTCTTTAGAAATATTGAATTTACCCTTCACTAGGCCATGCATCTTTGTGTGGATTTGACGCTTCATCGATTTATCCTCGTACATTCTGGTCATTTGAACCTGCATCTCGTTGACCATTTCCTGAATGATTGCATCTTCATTCTCTCCTACATATTCTTGTCCTATTTGTAATTGTTGGGTTTTGTTTTTCATAAGTTCTTAGAATTAGTTATAGTTTTCATGCAATTTTTTAGGAATCTCGGGGAAGCCAACTTTATTGACAAGTCGATCAAACCTAGGATCCGATCTTAATGGGTCATATTCCGGACCATATTTTAAGGAGATAGTCCATTGATCCTTTTTCTTTACAGCTTCTTCTAGGTAATTAAATGCATTATCAAAATCTTCCAAATATGTATAGATTAAACCAATGCCTAAAAGTGATATGTTAATCTCAGACATTGAATTCTCTAGCTTTTCCAAAATAAGCATTGATTCTTTTTTGTTTCCAGATTGCGCAAGGACTATGGCTTGAGTAATTTGCGACCAACCAAGCCCATAAGCCAATTCTACAGCTTTATTTGCTTCTTTAGTAGCTCTTTCGGTATCACCTTCTAGAAAACTATTATAAGCCAAAAGTCTGTAAGCTTCGGAATAATTTGGAGCCATTTTAATTATATTATTTAATATTTTTCTAGCTTTTTCTGGTTTACTACCCCAAGTATAAAAACAACTCAACTGGTATTGGTTGAATAATGAAAGAGGATCTATTTCGTAAAGGTTTAAGGCAGAAATTATAGCTTTATCGTAATTACCTTCAATAAAAGCGTAATACCATGGATTTATAGCAATACCAGAAGAATAAAATGAAACTTTAGAATTTGCCGCTTTTGTGAATTCAGAAATTGCTTTTTCAAAATCCCAATCAAACCAAAGAGAAACATTACCAAGGGTGAAGTATGCTAAAGCTACTTCTGGATTAAGACTTATGGCCTTTTCTGCATAATGTTTTACTTTAGTAAAGCCTTCATATGATGTATGTATAAGATGCATTGTAAAGAGGAAATTAAGATTTGCCAATGCTGCGTAGGCCTCGGCATATAAAGGATCTATTTCAATAGCACGTTTATAGCAGGCCAATGCCTTATCAAAGCCTTCTAAGAACATTTCTTCATAATATCTTCCTTTAAGTAATAATTCATAAGCTTCCATATTGACAGATGAAGACCTATTGCTATTTTCAAACAAGGTTACCTTAAGTTGCTGTGTAACATTACCTGCGATATCATCTTGAATATCAAAAATATCTATTAAATCCCTATCATATTTTTCTGCCCAGACTTGAGAATTTTTTGTCAAATCATATAGATAAACCTGTATCCTTAATCGATTCCCACTCCGTCTTACAGTTCCTTCTAAAATATGATTTACATTAAGTATTTCCCCTATTTGCATTTCAGATAATTCTGAATTTTTAAACTGAAAAGAGGATTTACGTCCTACTACTTTAAGTTCTTCAATATTAGATAAAGTAATAAGGATATCTTCGGCAACGCCTTCGCAAAAGTATTCTTGTTCCTCATCATTAGTCAGGTTTTTGAAAGGCATAATCGCTATGCTCTTTTGGTCTTCTTCAATCGCGCGTTCTTCATATGGAATAACGCTTTTCCCTAACCTGTTTTTCAGAGAATCATCAATGAGAACTTGATAAAGTTTAACCTTGTGTTCAATATTTTTCAAATTAAAATGACCTGCTAGTTTTATGTTATAACCATGACCTGACTTTAATTTGGAAAAAACATCTTCAGAGATGTGAATTCCTCCAGAAGGAGCGGTTGGTTCAATCCTTGCTGCTACATTTACACCGTGACCAAAAATATCATTATTTTCAAATAGCACAGTACTACAATGTAAACCAACTCGTAAATTTAAAAACTTATTCTTTTCGCAAGTGACTAAAATTTCACAGGCAGCGTTAACTGCATCAGAAACTTTATAGAAAATAGAGAGCATACCATCTCCTAATTCCTTAACTATTTTACCACCATTTTTGTTAACAACAGTTTTGTGTATATATCTGTTCTCATCAAGAATTTGTAATGCATGAGCTTCATTATTACCCATCAATGAAGTGTAGCCAACAATGTCGGTAAACATAATACTGACAAACTTTTTTGTTGAATTGGATTTCATAAAATAAAAACATAATACCTATATCTAATCAGCTACTACAGCATAACACCGACTAGTCATAGCTTTGTAAATATAGTAAATATTTTACTACATTAAAGTCTTATAAAAAGCTGTTGACATGACCAAACTATAAATCCAACCATTTTTGGATCAAACCTAGAAAGGACCAAACATCAATATGCGCTCGATAAGACGATTCAATCTAATACCCATTAATCAAACTAAAACACTGCTTAAATCTAATTCTAAATCAGGTAAATTCCAGAAAACCTTAAACATCTTAAACAAAAGTAGAAGTATCCATCTAAAGATGTAGTCGTAATTTCAATACCTGTAAGTGTGAAAATTCCCAAAAAGTCTCTGAACTTAAAAAATAGGAGCAATAGCCCATACTAAAAAACAAATACTAGTGTTTTCTTGATTTTGACTGCTTATAATAACATGTATTTAAGCCCAACTCGCTTTATACTATGCTTTTAGCGCATTATTTTAATTGTACTTCATTAAGCTCGAGTAGTTCTTCTTCAGACAGTAGACTCACATCTACAAGTTCTGAGGCATATTGAGCCCTGATGGCTTTTATCCATTTTTTGGCACGTTCGGAGAGTTCAAAATCATCCGACATTAACCGGCCTCGTAGTATGAGAATACCTAAGTCCACACCTTCATACATATAACTACCTTCTTGAGTTATGCATAAAAAAAATGCATTGTTGTCGCCTTTAATGGCTTCTCTTGAAGTGTCATGATTTTTAAGTTCGATATTGCCATTTAGCTTCATTTGCCATATTCCAGAAGATGGTGCTTTTGTGGTAAGTTCTATTGTTTTTTGAGTATGCTTAACAATCAACTGGCTCCAACCGTCCATATACGCCTCTGAAGCCCAGCGGTCGCTCAAACTATTCATATCCAATTCGTATGGAATGTTCATCCATTCTAATAAATGGAATAAGAACAAAGGCAAGTCCGTTTGGGCAAACTTGGCGTTATTGGTCAGGTTGGTAATGCCTGTCACTCTTGGATTAAGTTCACCAAGGTAAACTTCGCCATTATCTTTATCGATTAAAAAGTCAAGTTCAAAATAACCGAAATAGCCTTCTTTTTTCAACTGGTTACCAAACCTTTGGGTATAAACTTTTGCTTTTTGTCGGATATCTTCATTAAAGGCATTGGGGTAAATTTCATTTCCACACCAACCTCCTTTATATGGCGTGAGTTCTTTAAAGCCCACCAACTCGGTCATGAGTGGCGCTACCAATGTTCCATACCTAGTCACGCAGCCTTCAATAGCTGTGCCGTAACAATTGATGCGTTTCATAATTTTCACCTCATCCTCTTGCTCTATTTCTTGTGCATAAGTATTGTATTCATCTTCATTGGAAATGAAAAATGTGGTATGTCCAGAGTCGCCAAAAGGGGTTTGAATAACTAAATCATTCCCTAAATCTTTTGATAATTTCTGTAAATGTTGAAAGTTTTCAACGTTTGACAATACGTAAGGCACACAACTTACACCTGCTTTTTCGGCTATGCGGTTGGTATTTACCTTGTGGTCTAAAGCATTTCTTAGTTCCGCTGAAGGAAAATACACTTCAAGGTTTAAAAGTTTGGCGAGTTTTTCAGTTTGTTCGTCAAACATCAGAAATAGGACTTTGCCATTGTCATTGGGTTTTCCGTTTTTATTAATAAGCGAAATGACCTCAGGATGCTTAAGCAAATAATTATTTATATCCTCTATACTCTGAAATTCTTCGTGAGGCACTTCCTCTTTAGGAGAGAATAAATGTTCATACTTTCCATCAAATGAATCGATGTAGGTTATAAAATGAAAATTATTCACCCATTTATCAATGCCCATTAAGTTGAAAGAACTCGCACTTATAAAATATATAGGTGTTGAATTATTGCTGAAAAAGGACTTAATTTCATCTATGCTTTTTAATACTTTCATTTTAAAACTATCTTATTAGATTATTTATCTTTCAAATTCTGAAAAGCTAACATGGCACCCATGGCCGATAAAGAATTTTTTCGGTTTAAAGCCGATTCCGTAAAGACCTTTAAGCCTAAATTCGCCCGATACCCGTGTATTTCTTTTACATCCAAAGCGAGCATAAACTCCACGATTTCTTTGCTTACCACCTGACCAGGTACCAAAATGGGGAATCCTGGTGGATAAGGAATTACAAAAGAAGTTGAGACTAAAACCTTATGATTATTCATGGCTTGTAAACAGTCCTCGAGCAAAATATACTCACACAAATTATCTTCATAGCCTAAGAAATAGGCTTCACGAATGTTTCCTCCAGGCACGCCTGGCGCAGACAAGAACGAAGAATGAAATTCGCTAAAATCTGGTAAAGGCGGAAAATCGTGCATAAGGCTATAAATGTGCTTATCGTTTATTTCTTTCTCTCTTTTGTTCAGATTACGGTTGCTGTCTTCCAGCTCATCTGCAATTTGAAGCAAAACATTGGTAAGGTAAGTCACACTTCCACGAGTTGTTCCAATATTGGTAATCAATAAAACTGTGTTCCTAGATGTTTTATTAATTTGAATATCAAACCTGTTCATGAGGTAATCGTTTTTAAAGACATCACCCATGATTCCGGTTTTGGCTACAGAAAGTGTCAGCTTGGTTGGGTCTAAGACAAACTCATCTTTTTCCCAGGCATTTTCAAGCCTATCCCAACCTTTTTCGCCGGAATAATATTCATCCAAACCACATGCTCTAAATTCAGGATGAATCAAGTCGTTAACAGTCAATAGATGAAAGTACTTACTCAATTTTGGATGGTCTTTAATTTTGGAGCGCAATACCATCGCCATTTCAACACTTTTCTCTACTAACTCATAGCCTTCAAGTTCCATTTGCCGTCTGGCAATATCTAATGATGCTAAAATCTGGTAGTTTGCAGAAGTGGTCGTATGCGTCATATAAGATTCTTGAAACGCGTCAGCGACCAAACGGCTATAATCTTCGTCCCAAATATGAATCATAGACCCTTGTCGGAAACTCGATAGTGTTTTATGCGTACTTTGAGTGGTATACACTCTAATTTTTACTTTGTCCGGATCTGGTAAAACGGATATTTCGTCTTCACCTAATTGATTTATGTAGGCATTATATTTTGCTCTATAAGTTTCAGACTTATACTTATTGTAAAGTTTTTGAGCGACATACATTCCAGTGCGTTGCTTATAGACGTATGTGAAATTTGCAAAACCAAACCAAGCTTCATCCCAAAGAAAAACCATATCTGGTTTTATGGCTAATACGCGCTCCATGATCAGTTCTACATTGTAGACTAAACCATCAAACGTACAATTGGTTAACAAAAGCATTTTTACTTTATCCAGTCGACCAGCCCTTTTTAATTCGGTAAGTTTTTCCGTTATAGTTTTCAGAGGAACAGCACCATACATGGAATACTTGTCTATATGGTAAGAACCTAAATAAGCAGGATAAGCACCAGCAAGGACTAATCCATAGTGGTGAGATTTATGGCAATCTCTATCAACTAAAACCACATCACCAGGTTTAATTAGTGCCTGTTGAACAATTTTATTTGCAGTAGATGTTCCGTTGGTCACAAAAAATGTGTGTAAAGCACCAAATGCTTTAGCAGCTTTGTTTTTAGCCTGACTTAAAGGTCCTTTAGGCTGTAGCAATGAATCTAAACCTCCGTTGGTAGCAGATGTTTCTGCTAGGAAAATGTTACGGCCATAAAACCGACCAAAATCGGTAATCCATCTAGACTTAAATACCGAATTTCCTCTGGAAATAGGCATGGCATGAAACACACTTATAGGACGCTTGCTGTAGTCTTCAATTGCTGAAAAAAATGGGGTTTTATAGCGTTCATTTATGCCACTTAAAATGGTTAAATGCAGTTCCTGCAAATCTTCCATCCTGTAAAAAATTCGCCGGAAGGATTTCAGCGTATTGTCATTAATATGCGTAAGTGATTTATCTGTGATGTAATAAATGTCCAGTTCTGGTCGGAATTGCTTAATGTACTGTCCTAATAATGGACCTAATTCTGCATCGGTAACCTTGGATAAATCAATTTTTAAAACATTCTGAATAAAAGGCTTTATTAAATCTGTTATCGTTTTAGAATATTTTAAAGGTGCATATCTGATAATGACCGCTTGAATATCGTAGTTGAAAAAAAGACAGATTAACGCATCTTGAAAAGACCTTTGAAACACTAAATCGTAAACCAGAGGATCTCGGGAATCGACAAGTTCATTTGCCTTTTCTCTGAAAAAATCTTCTTCTTTTTCTGTAAAATCTTCAACATAAAGCACCTCAAAACTGATTTGAGAGTTTTTAAGTTTTGCTTTATCGCGCAGGGAGTCTTTAGAATCTATACTTTTTGGTTTAAGCTCAGCATAGTTTCTGTAATCATAACTCACCAACAACGACACGATTTCAGAAATTCGTCGACTTACTGCTTTTAGCTCTCCTTTTTTAACAGCATTAATGATTTGTTGAGTAAGTTGTGAACCAGGAAAGACAAAATAATTTTCAATACTGCTCAAGTGATTTAAAATCTTAAGTATAGATTCGGTTTCATTTTTTAAGCTTTCATTATTTTGAGAAACAAGATAATTAACTTCTTCTTTAAGATCGTTCCATAGGTCTACCCGAAGTTGGTTTATGTTATAATGCTTAGAAACCATAAAACATATTAGATTTTTAAATTTATTGTTTGGAATGTAGTGCCAAACGATTACCTTCTGTATCTATAAAAATAGCAAAGAAGCCTACACCTTCACCCAAGAAGGTTTTTTCCATCACAACCCTACCTCCTGCTTCATTCACTTTTGACAACACATTATTCAAATCTTCACCACCATTAAGGTATAACAAAGGGCCAATTTGGCTAGGCACACAACCAACGCCCGTAACAATTGCACCTCCTATGCCGGTTTCGGCAGGAAAAAAGCCCATGGCGAATCCATTCAATTCAACCGTTTTTATATTAATCCCATAGATGTAATTGTAAAAAGATATAGACCTGTAATGGTTATAAGCAGGAATCTCAAACCAGTTTACAAAGTTTTTAAAAACAGGCTCTTTATCCTTTTTAGGCGTTTTAGGTTCGTTATGACCTTTTTTTATATTAACAGTAGATCCCACAAATAAAACTTAAAATCACAAATTTAAATATTTTGTTAAATTTATAAATATTTATAATCTTAAATATTTTAATATTGTATTTATTTTTTATTGCTTTAAAGTCGATTAGGGTCTAATCTGCAATTTATAATGCGACAAACAAGAATTAAACAAAAATTGGAACGTAATTACTGGCTTCAAGCTACACTGAATAGTTACAGTTTAATTTTTTTTTCAAAAAATAACCTTTTCGCCTTATCTATTTTTCTAGTCACATTTTTAGATCCATTTGTAGGCGTTTGTGGATTTTTAGGCATTGTACTGATTAACAGCTTAGCATTTGCATTAGGCTTTGATAAAAATGAAATAAAATTAGGGTTATTTGGGTTTAATGCCTTATTTCTATGCATGTCGATGGGGTATGAATTTGATTTCAATTTCCCATTTGTTCTTTTCTTCATGTCAGCACTCATCATTTTATTATTAATAACGGCTGGTCTAAAAGGTATTTTCGGGTCAAATAAACTGCCTTATTTGGTCTTACCATTCATTTTAACGTATTGGATTGTGTCGTTGTCTGCACATAGCTTCGAATATATCATTTTTGACGAAAGCCATGTCTATGCTGCCAACACTGTCATAAAGGAAGAAGCGACATGGCTATACCAGCTTAATCATAGTCTTGATGATTTGACGATTCCAGAATTTATTGAAACCTATTTAAAAACATTGGCTGGCTGTTTTTTTCAAAATAGCGTGCTAGCAGGTCTTGTTATTGCTTTAGGACTATTACAGTTTTCGAGAATTTCTTTTTCGTTAAGTCTACTAGGATTTGCATGTGCTTACTTTTATTATTATGCGTTAGGTGCAGATGTTAACGACTTAACTTACAATCTTTTGGGTGCTAATTTTATTTTCACAGCCATTGGCGTAGGTTGCTTTTTCATCATACCAAATACTTACAGCTACCTATCTGTCATTTTGATTAGCCCAATCGTTTTGTTAGTTTCTTTGGCATTTACTAAAGTGTTGTATACGCTTCAACTTAAACCTTATTCTTTATCGTTCTGTTTGGTGACCATTGGATTTATGTACGCCCTAAATCAAAGGCTGTTTTCAAATTTTTTAAAAGTTGTTCAGATTCAGTACTATTCCGCAGAAGAAACCATCTACAAATTTCTCAATTCGGAAAAACGTTTTAAAAATGAGCATTTATACAAATTATCCTTACCCTTTAGAGGAGAATGGTTTGTGAGTCAAGGGTATTTTGGAGGCATCACGCATTTAGGGCAATGGGGAAAAGCTTTAGATTTTGTGATTCAGGATGAAAAATCTAACACTTACCGCATCCCTTTAAGTGCCAGAGAAGGTTTTGGCAGAAAACACTTTTACTGTTATGATAAAGATATCATTGCGCCTTTAGATGGTTATGTTTACGACATTATCAATACTGTTGTAGAGAATGATATTGGCGATATGGATACGCAGAATAATTGGGGAAATACCATCATATTGAATCATCAAAATGGTTTGTTTTCTCAAATAAGCCATATTAAGAAAGATTCTTTTGGTGTTTATGTTGGTCAGTTTTTACCCAAAGGTTCTTTTATTGCCAAGTGCGGGAATTCAGGACGCTCTCCTGAACCTCACATACACTTTCAACTCCAAAATTCGCCAACAGTGGGTGAAGTTACCATGGAATACCCTATTGGCTATTTTATTGAACGAATAGAAGACCAGCGCACCTTAAAAATTTCTGAAGTCCCTAAAGAAGGTACTCACATTAGCAACATCACTGTGCATTATTTATTGTCTGTGGTTTACTCGCTCTTGCCAGGTAATATTTTGGAAATAACCAGCAAAAGCTCAAACAAAAGCTGGCATTGGGAAGTCTTTACCGATGCGTTTAACAGGTCTTACATCTATTGCGAAAAAACAAATTCGTATGCCTATTTTAAAAACGATGGCACTATGTTTTATTTCATTGATTTTGAAGGTGATAAATCTTCACTCCTATTTCACTTTTATTTAGCAGCCTACAGGCAACTTCAAGGGTTTTATGAAGACATAAAGGTTGAAGACAAAGTGCCTTTGTACCATTTTAATAATTGGATCGTGCAGTTCTT
>JAUIFC010000078.1 GCA_030429455.1 Bacteroidia bacterium
GTACTCGTTGCATAACTTTCTGGTAATTCGAAATTAGAAATCCAATCTGGTCTCTTACTGCTTACGACATAAGCACTTGTTAATCCGGCAAATGTCATCACCATGCTTATGATGCCAAACCATAACATCATTTTTTTTGCGCGATCATTCTTTTCCTGTTCCGAAAGTTGATTTATAGCCATACTCTCCATATTTTATCAATTACATATACAATTTGAATCAAGGTAATATAACTTACACTAGCTAGCATAAGTTGTTTTGCAGATTTTGTATTTCTTGCTCGATATAATTTTATCGCGAAAAACAACATCGCTACACCAAATATGAATACAATACCTGCAGAGAAATAACTGAGTTGTAATTCTCCCGTAATGCCGAAAACTGGAACTATCGAAACGGCTAATGTCCATATGGTGTAAAGTATAATTTGAGTTGCGGTTCCAGTGTCTCTTCTTCCTGTGGGTAACATAAAAAACCCACCAGTTTTATAGTCATCATACAACCACCATCCTAAGGCCCAAAAGTGAGGGAATTGCCAAAAAAACTGAATCATGAATAATGTTCCTGGTTCGATTCCAAAATGACCCGAAGTGGCAACCCATCCCAACATAAAAGGGATTGCTCCCGGAAAAGCACCAACAAATACCGATAGTGGTGTTTTTGTTTTCAATGGGGTATATATGGCGACGTAGATAAAAATGGAAAGCCCTCCAAAAAATGCCGTTATTGGATTTATGATGTAGAGCATAAACAGTCCTGATAGTGTCAAGCCAGTTGCAATAATCCAAGCATTATTTGTAGACATTCGTCCGCTCGGAAGCGGTCTGTTTTTCGTTCTTTTCATTAAAGAATCCAAATCCTTTTCAATAATTTGATTAAAGGCATTGGAAGCACCTACCATGGCATAACCACCAAAAAACAACAAAGCCAAAGTACTATAATTGACTTCCGTAGCACCTAAAAAATAGCCAGCAACCGACGAAAAAACAACACTTAAAGACAAGCGATGTTTGGTGAGTGTTTTAAACTCGCTAAACCATGATATTTCTACAGTACGTGTTATGGTATTGTGCAATTCAAAATTTTTGCAAACATAGATATTCAATTTTGAATTTTGAATTTTGGATTATGATTTTAAGTAAGTTTTGTGGCTTTGTCGAATCGAATTTGAAGTGTTTTTAATTCTTGCTCTAACTTGTTCACTCGTTATGCTTTATAGTAGGACTTTTTAAATATTTCAATGCACAAAATTCCATTTTGATTTTCTTGACTTAATGATCAGTTCAAATCAATTTTTATTTTTTCTGTTATGCTTAGTGCGGTACATTCTAGGCTTTCAGCTTTTATTTATTCGTAATCGATTTCGATAGGGATGATCCATGTGTCATTTTTTTCATCTATTATTCCACCAATCTCTTCTTGTACAACTAGATCTATGACCATAAGTCCTGTTTGGGCCATTTTTTCAAAAGTATCGATGCCATCTTCAGGAAAGTTTTGTCTAGTCCTGTGAATATTAAATCTGTTAGAAAATTGTCTGCCGAAAGCTTTTTCAACACCATCTTTACCAATCATGAAACCAATTAGACCACCCCAAGTTGCTGTTGGGTTATCAGAATCCCATCCAGCGAGAGTTCCGATTTGTATGGTTTTTTTCAAATCTCCCTCTCCATAGAACAAGCTTACCAGACTCGATGCAAAGTTTATTCCTGCTGCAAAGCAGCCATTGCAGTACAAGTTTTTGGATGTAATATTATAATTGTCTTTTTGCTGAAGCTGATACCTAAGGTAAATGGAGTCCCTTGTTTGTTCCCAAGGTATACCCGACATGTATAGTTTACGTGAATAATCGAACATTTTTGCAGGATATGAAGTATCAGGAAGAATCTTTCTCGCTTCATTTGCCATCCAATGTACTCGCTCACTCAGGGTTTTCTCTGTTTTCAAAGAAGCCAATGCATGCATAGTAACATAAAACCTTGATATATCTTCAGATTCTTCCCTGGCGGTAGTTTGTATGGGTAGGTGGGCAATATGTGTTGCAATATCTGGACGAGCTGGAGCGAATAAGCCAAATATTTCAGTAGTTAGTTGACTATCAATCATTCCGTAATGTTCATTTTTTTCTGGATCTCCAGTTTCTGGCGGTAGGACACCTTCCAGCATAAGATTGTATGCCTTTTGATTTGACACCCACAAATAGTTTTCTTCATCCTTTTTGATATGTTTTAACCAACCATCTCGTATTTGTTCAGGCGTTAACATGCTAGTTTGGTTTACAAACATTAAATATTGATACATATATTCGATATCGGTATCGTCATCAGCGCCCCAAATTTCGTTGGTGTCTTTGAAGACAAAATCTATGGTTGAAGATAAGTCACTAGGAATGCCTTCACCCCATATGCTTGGTTGATCGGCCTTACCCCAATCCTCTCTAGTGTAAAAATTGCCAGTTTTAATTTCACCTATATTCCCAATTTTATCCATCTCCGTCACCAAACCAGTCCAGTTTGCAATACTTTGCCCTAACCAAAAGCCATATAATTGATTGTGATAGCCCTTGCGTGATATAATAATGCTGTCCTTTTTCGATTTATTATAGAGTTTAGTAGCCTTATTGTTTACCATTTCTGGCTTACATGAGTACAAGCATAGATTAAAAAATAATAGTAAAAAGAAGTTTTTCATAATTCTGACTATTGTATTTATTTATGCTTTGTGTTTAATCAAAAGAATTCTAAATAGTCATTATCAATTTATTTCTATAAAAGTACAAAACTTTTGAGTTAAGTATAAAATCAGTTTTTTCTTTTGACCTTTTCCAATTAACCTATACTTGTTTTTTTGATTTTATAATGATTCAATTTCAAACTTATAAATAGAATGGTTAATTCCATGAATTTTTTTAATTCTATGATTTCTAGGATCATAAATTGGTCTATTTGCTGCAAAAGGCTTTACTTTTTTTTAAAAAAACCGATCATTTTTCATTGGGTATTTTATCATTATTTCCTAATGCTTAAAGTATTGATTAACATTTAATAAATCAACTAATGTTAGGACATGACCATTTAGATGAGGAAGTGAAATTTATCTCAAATTGTAGGAGTTCAGTCTTGTCAAAATGTTCCCATTAGGCTCTTCGACTATATTGAATGCTAACTAAGGCATGCTTCTTTTGCCTTCTGATTCAATAGTTTTGTTATCTTTGGGAGGATTAAAAACAATTTAACATCATGAAGCAACTCATACTCTTAATCGTCTTTGTTCTATTTTTTTCTTTTGGAGCAGGTAATCCCAACGATACTAAACTAAGTCATTGGATTGAAAAGGATATCCCTTACCTCATCGAGTTTTATGAGCGATTGCATCAAAATCCTGAAATTTCCCTTCAAGAGGAGCGCACTGCCAAGGCATTGGCATCCGAGTTGAGAAAGGTTGGTTTTGAAGTTACAGAAGGAGTAGGTGGATATGGCATTGTTGGCATTTTGAAAAATGGCGAAGGTCCTACCATCTTGTACAGAACAGATATGGACGCTCTTCCGATGAATGAAAAAACAGCTCTTCCTTATGCCAGTCACGTAAAAATCGTTCACAATGACAGTGAGACGGGCGTTATGCATTCCTGCGGACATGACATGCACATGACATCTTGGGTTGGGACAGCCAGAGCTATGGCAAATAATAAAGAAAATTGGAGCGGGACATTGATGCTTATAGGTCAACCTGCTGAAGAAATAGGAACAGGAGCACGAATGATGTTAGAGGCTGGTCTCTATGAAAAATTTGAAGTGCCTGATTTTGGAATTGGCCATCATTGTAGTCCAGCTTTGGAAGCCGGTACAATTGGTCTGATACCTGGGTATTCCATGGCTAATGCGGAGATGATTGAAATTGATGTATTTGGCGTAGGTGGTCATGGCGCTTCTCCAGATGTAACCATAGATCCTGTTGTGCTGGCAAGCAGCATTATAATGGATCTGCAAACCATTGTGAGCAGAAGTGTTAAACCTTTGGATGACGCTGTGGTAACTGTTGGCGCTATTAAAGGCGGAACAGTAGGTAATATTATTCCAGATCAGGTCACCTTGAAGCTCACGTTGCGGTCGTATAAAGAAGAGGTACGACTACTTGTGCATAAGCGCATTAGAGAAATTTGTAAGGGAAATGCCATGGCGGCTGGATTGCCAGAAGATAAATGGCCAGATGTCAGGATTCCTGAGAAGTTTGTGCCTGCCAACTACAACGATCCTGAACTTACAGAGTTGTTGATTGCTTCGGCTAAAGAAACTATAGGAAATGAAAATGTGATCGCCACAGATCCCATTATGGGAGCGGAAGATTTTGCTATCTATGGCCGTACCGAGCACGACGTACCAACTGCAATGTTTTGGTTAGGTACCGTGTCTAGAGACAAAATCGAAAGTGGCGACTTACCAGGCTTACATTCTCCTTTTTACTATCCTGAAAGCGAACCAACCATTCGGACAGCTGTTTCTGTTACCACCAACATGATCATGGATATATTTAATTCTGCAGATTAACCGATTGAGGACCAGAATTATTGGTAATTTTTAAAAAATGACTGCTTTCACCATTATTTATTTTGAATACATTCACCTGAGTAGGGAAGAGCTCCATCAAGAATGTTGCATCTACTGATAATGTTTTTATAGGTTTGGTGAAACGAGATTGAAACGAAATGCTATGTATATCGCCTTCTACACTGTGGCCTTCAAGCAGTAATGTCAATCTTGATTTATCAGCGAAAAGTTTGAGCCTGTCTTCGAAGTATTCTTTGGCAATTGTTTTGTTGAGAGAAAAAAACTGGGATAGGTCAGTAGGTTGATAGTGTAATGGGGCATGATTTTTTAAAGCATCTCTTAAGTCGTCAGAAAAGATTTTGATGACCACATGTAAAGAGTCCTTTTCTACATTAACCTCGGTCATAGAGATATACAGCGCGTGATTGTTGCCCTCGGACAGAGGAGTCGTCATCAATAAAATTGAGGAAAAGAGAATGATTATGCGCATATCTAGTGTTGCTTATTGTTATCAAACCACTTATATCCACAATGTCTGCACTGTTTTGCTTGAGGAGAGCGAGCTAATTTGCCACATTTCTTACAATTATTTATAAAAATATCTTCTCGATGTTCTATTAAAATCCTTGTAGCCGTTCTTTCATAAAATACTTTAGTCCCATTTTCAATCAGTATTAAAATCTCTGGTTCAATGTTATTCATGGTTTGAAAATTACTTTTATTAGCTTTATAAAAACTCTTTTTCTCGTACCAATTTAATTTAGAGTTCGAAATTATATACCGATGGGCTTTTAATTCAGATTGAAACATAAATCTGTTATAATAGTATATGACATATCTGGATAGTTCTTTATTCAAGTTTTAAACTTTAGCTTGCAGATGATGTTTTTTCATCTAAAACGAAAGATAGCAAATTGCAAAGAATTCCTGTTAGGAATTCAGCAATAATGCGCAATATTTGCGACGTACACCTTGAAAAGTATGTAAAGCTAAATTTAAATGATAAAAGTTCTTTAATTTGTAATTGGTCTGAAGCTTACATGTTCCTAGTGGGATAGTGCTAGTTCTGCTACTTACCTGTGGCATGCCGGACTGATCGATTGTAACCAGATATTATTCTTCCAGCCATGGTGATTTTTCTGATTTTTCCCATTTATGAAATCTTTTTTCCAAGATGGGTTTTATTATTTCAAAATTCTCCCAATTATCTTTTACGTGATATAGAGAAGGTAAATCTTCACACAGACAATCACAATAGTCATCTAAGTATTTTCCTTTTTCATAATATTCGTAAGTAAATTCATTTCCAATTTCTGTTAAATCTTCATCTAATAAAACTCCATCTAAATTTTGTTCAAAAAATTTTGCTCCAGTAATTTTTCTTTCTTTTACTTTTTCAATTTGTTCTTTTAAAGGATTGTCATTTTCATAATTAAAAAAACCTTTCTCAATTAACCAACTTATATAAATTCCTGTGTGAACATAACCTTGAAAGTCATTCAGCTCTTTTGGAAAGTCACCTCGAAAATGCCATTTTGCTTTGTCATAAACACCTTCAAAGCCTTTTGGTTTATACACAACTGAAACTTCGTAATATTTATTTTTTAAATATTCTTCTTTGAGTCTATTTAATTCGGCTGTAGCTTTTTCATTTGTTCCACAGTGTTTAGTTGAGTTAGAAGTTGTTTTTTTTCCAATTTTTCCTGATTTAGATTTAAGAAGGTAATTCTCAACTTCAAGTTCTATGAAATCAGTGGTAACTCTGTTTTTCTTTTCCAGTCTAATTTTCATTCTAATTCGCTACAACTACCATACACACTTAAAAATACACCACTTTTTTGTTTTTTACACCATAAGTCCAACGCATGCTTAATATTTAAGCTAAAGGATTAAGTAAAGTCATTGCACTTATACAAACTATTGAAAAACAAATATTTAAAAATTAAATAGAAGGTCTAACTAATTCATAGAATTAGGATTAAAGCATTCCCAACTGTATAACCTCTTCCTTTGTCAATACTCTAAAATGTCCCCTTGGCAAGTTTAGTTTTGTTAGGTTTCCAAATACTGTTCTGTCCATTTTTATGATTTCATAGCCGAGTTTGGTCATGATTTTTGGAACTATATTTGGCCGCATGCTGGATAGTTGCAATCCTACGAAATAATTGGACTTGTTGTCTACATAAGAAATGTCGTCTATGATTACTTTATGCCCTTCTATAAGTATGCCTTCTTTTAAAGTGTTGATATGAGATTGTGAAAATTTCTGTTTAAGGTGCAACTCGTATAATTGTTTGATGCCTTTTTTAGAATTTCCTAGCTTTTTGGCCAAAGTGCCGTCATTGGTGTACATGATGAGGCCACAAGCGCTATTTTCAAGACGACCAATGGGTTCAAGTTTGGCATTCGATACGCGTCTTAAAATATTTAAAGCTGTTTTACTTTGGTGTTCTATTTTTCCAGAAGTATAAAAGCCTTGAGGTTTGTTAAGCAAGTAATATTCCTTGGGTTCAGGATTTATCGAGCGGCCATCAAATTTCACATCGTCATTCAATTTGACTTTATATCCCATTTCTGTGACAGGTTTTCCGTTTACGGTTACACTGCCAGCCGCGATGTAAACATCAGCTTCTCTTCTAGAACAAATCCCAGCGTTGGAAATGTACTTGTTTAATCGCATCCCAGCTTGAGGATCTTTAAGTTGTTGGTCCACTTTAGATGAACTTGGCTTTGGCTTGGATTTAAAATTCTTTTTTGATCCCTTGGAATACATGTTACAAATCTTTGATGCAAAGGTAGTTTAATTAGGAAATGTGAATTAAAATTTATGAACTTAAATTGAACTTTCCTATTTATTCTCAACCATACTTTGACGATAGCATGGGATTGGTCAGCGTTGAAAAATACGAATATTGCATAGAGAAAATTTCGAGTTAAAGCGATTTAACCTTTTAATGCCTCAAATTATTCTGTTTCTTATCATTGCAATTTTCAGAAAAGTATTCACAAAAATTAATCTTTTGTTTAAAACTTAATTCAATAAAATTTAATTTATTTGCTAAAAAATTACGATATGACAGTAGGAATCAGCTCTTTATCTTATGATATCCCTAAAATCTATTTAGATATTGAAGAATTCTCAAAATACAGAAATATAAATGCAGAAAAGCTAAAAAAAGGACTTGGTCTTTACAAAATGTCTATTTGCGATGTACATCAAGACACAGCCACTTTAGCAGCAAATGCCTTGTATAAATTGATTGTTGAAAATGATATTGATCCTTTAGGCATCCAACGTATTTATTTAGGAACGGAATCTGCCTTGGATAGCTCTAAGCCCACATGTACATATAGCGTCGAAATGGTAGAAGACAAACTCGGCAAACGGGTTTTTAAACATACAGATGTGGTGGATATGACCTTTGCATGTATTGGAGCAGTTGATGTGTTGCAAAATGCTTTGGAGTATGTTAAAGCTAACCCAACTCACAAAGCTGTTGTCATCGCTTCGGATTTTGCAAAGTATGACTTAGGTTCTCCTGGCGAATATACTCAAGGTGCTGGTGCGGTTGCCATGCTCGTGGAGGCAAATCCAAAATTGATGTCGTTTGATGGTGTTTTCGGCGTTGGTTTTAAAAGTGAACATGATTTCTTCAAGCCAAGACGTTACCATCCTGTTAATGAACATACTAATGCTTACACAACTGACGAAAAACTTCAAGTGTACAGAGAAGAGCCTGTTTTCGATGGTCAGTTTTCTAACCAGTGTTATCAAGATCGGATAAGAGAAGCTTATTATCATTTTAAAGAGAAAAAGGGCTTTGATGGAATTTTGCATGAGAATTGGTCTAGCGTAATTTTTCATTTGCCTTACGCATTTCATGGGAAACGTATTTTCTCTGAAATTTATAAACTGGAGCAAGACGGCATTCCTGCCGAAGAGGTAAAACCTGGTCTTTATGATTTTGAGCAGTTGAAAGCAACTACAAAATCTGAGGATTATATGGCGTTTGTAAAAGACAAAGTCCTTGATGCACAAAAGGCCTCTTCACAAATTGGAAACATGTATGCGGCTTCAATTTTTATGAGCTTGATTTCAGAACTGTTTTATAAAAAGGATACCTTGAAAGCTAAGGATACTTTTGGATTTATTGCGTATGGAAGCGGTAGCAAGTCAAAAGTCTTTGAAGGTCGATTGGTTGAAGGGTTTGATACTTCTATAAATAATTTAGACCTTGAAAGTACCTTTAATGGATGTACTCCAATCGATTTTGAAACCTATGAAAATCTTCATAAAAAGATAAAAAAAGATCCAATTGTTACTCCAAAAAATGAGTTTGTTCTGGAGAAAATTGATGATCAAGATGCTCCTTTAGTAGGAAGAAGGTATTATACTTTTGTAAATTAAATGACAACATTCAACAATTCCTAATTGGGTTTATGGTTTTGTTTTACAAATTATAAGGACATTGGGCAGAATATTTTGATTTTTTTATTTTAATGATTTACAGCAACTTATGACCTAATATAAGGTGTTATGTACTTTTTTAGTCCTAAAATAGCACGTTTATCATTCCTGGTTTTTTAGTTTTATTGCCATTGCCAATTTAGTTTTGTCATCAAATTAATCCTAAAAATTTAAAAGATGAAAAAATTATTTTTACTACCGTTATTCATGGTTCTGATGACATTTCAGAGTAAGGCACAACAAATTGATTATGCTAAAGCAGCTTTAAACAATCCAAGTTTTGATGTTCAGTTAAACTATGTTTTTGAAGATCAAAGCAAGCTAGAAGAATTAGAAATTGAAGTCGATGAGAATGTTTTAGTTCTTAGTATTGATATAAATATTGGACTTAAATCAGGAAAAATAAATGTAGAAATTCTAGACGTTAATGGAGAAGTAGTAAGAGAAATTAAATTGAATGCAGGTGTAAACTATAAAGATTTTTTTGCCGAAGGAAATCTAAGTGAAAGGATAAAACAGCCTGAGCCAGGGATATGGAAAATACAATTCAATCCAGAAAATGCGACTTTAAAAACAACTGTTAGGTATAAAACTTTATTCGTTGATTAAAAATTTAATTTATATAATAGTTGCACTATTCTGTTTTGCCTTATCCAAAGCGCAGAATACACAAGGTGGACGCCTAGAAGGTCTTGTAAATATAGATTCAACTTGGTCAAATAAGATTTATTTGTCTTATTTGCCAAGTTTTGAAGATATGTACACCATGTCTAGCGAAATGATTATTGCAGAATCAGATATCGATAAAAATGGTAATTTTCAAATTGATCTAGAATTACTTCCTAAAGAAGATAAATTGTATAGGTTACACATCCCAAAAAAATCAGACTCAAAATATTCATTGATGATAGGGCTAAAAAATAACTATCTGTTGTTAATAGCAAACAAAAATTCAGTTATCAAATTGTCTTCAGCATCGGAGTTGTATCCTTTTGATCATATCGAATTCACTAAAGATGAACCCAATAAAGCTTTTCATACGGTTACTGATTTAATATTAAAAAGAGACAGCATTTCTTCCGAAAGTGACTATTACAAAAGAAAGTTTATAAATGAAAAAGCTAAACAAGACTTGCTCAGAATTGCGGATACATCCTCTTATCAACTAGTATCGCTATACGCTGTTTTTCAAAGTGATTTTGACGATGATTTCGTAAAAAATAATGCATTTTACAATTCATATCTTGAAAAATGGGAAGCTTCAAATAATGAGTATATTAAAAATCTTAGAACCAAGGCAGCTGATAGCAATTCGCAATCTAATATTTTAATTCAAATTCTTGCCTATTTTATGATTTTTGTATTCGGTATAATCTTCGGGAAGTTTTTGCCTTGGGGAAAAAGAAAAATAAATAAGCTTAGTGTTCAAGAACGAAAAATACTAGATGAACTAAAGCTTGGTAAATCAAATAAAGAAATTTCGGAAGAATTCAACATAGGAATAAGCACAGTAAAATCTCACGTAAGCAGTATTCTTAGCAAGATGAATGTGAAATCTAGAAAGCAATTGATGGAATAATTAACTTTAAGTCTATTTTGGACGTTTAGCCTTAACAATTTAATAATAATACTTTTGGCTTTTTCATATTCTGAAATATCATTTTTGCAAATTATTTCAGCCCATTGGAATTACTTTACACGACCATAATTGTTATTTTATTTGTCCTTGCCATTGCAGACCTTATCGTAGGTGTAAGTAATGACGCTGTAAATTTTCTAAATTCTGCAATAGGGTCAAAAGCGATTTCCATGCGGACGATTCTTACTGTAGCAGGAATCGGCGTGTTGGTAGGTGCTGTGTTTTCTAGTGGTCTAATGGAAGTAGCGCGGAAAGGTGTTTTTGCTCCAGAGTTGTTTTATTTCGATGAAATTATCATTATCTTTTTTGCTGTATTAATCACAGACATTCTTCTGGTAGATATTTTTAATTCTTTTGGAATACCTATTTCCACAACGGTTTCGGTCATTTTTGAACTTTTGGGAGCCGCCGTATGTGTTTCTGTTATAAAGATATTTAATGAGCCATCACTTCAAGAAAGTCTAGTTGATTTTATTAATATCGATAAGGCGACAACCTACAGTTTCTTTATCTTGTCTTCAGTTTTTATTTCCTTTTTCATTGGAGCAATTGTTCAATATGTCAGTCGAATGTTATTTACATTCAAACATTTGGAAAGTCCAATCTGGTTAAGAACTTTGTTTGGCGGAATTTCTTTAGCTTCAATCACATATTTCATTTTGATAAAAGGAATCAATACGATTTCTTTTATCAGTGAAGACTTTATAATTTTTATCAAATCTAACACGTATTTAGTGTTATTGAGCTGTTTTGTGTTCTGGACATTAATCTCCTTTTCGATCAAACTGTACAAGTTAAATCTTTTTAAGTTCATTATTATTTTTGGAACGTTTGCTTTGGCATTGGCATTTGCGGGTAACGATTTAGTAAACTTTATTGGCGTAAGCATTGCAGCTTGGCAGTCATTTGAGCTTTGGCTCGAATCTTTTCAACTCTACGGCACATTGCCTTCTGAATTTAAAATGACAGCACTTTCAGGCGAAATTGTAACACCAACTTATATTTTGCTCATTGCTGGAATTATCATGATACTTACGTTATGGTTTTCGAGTAAAGCGCAATATGTCGTTCAAACAGGTGTTAATCTTAGTAGGCAAGGCGAAGGTGAGGAAAGGTTTAGGGCAAATTTATTAGCTAGACAAATGGTTAGATTGTTTTTTGGTATTGGTGTTAGTGTCAAAAGGGTTTGGCCTAATTCTTTTAAGTCTTTTGTTAAGTCTCGTTTTGAAAAGAATCAAAGTGATTTTTATAAAAAAGGCATTACAAAACCTGCTTTTGACATGCTTAGAGCATCCGTCAATTTGGTCGTTGCAAGTATTTTAATTTCAATAGCTACCAATTTCACATTGCCATTGTCAACCACCTACATCACATTTATGGTGGCCATGGGAACATCCTTTGGCGATAAAGCGTGGGGTAGAGAAAGCGCTGTGTACAGAGTAGCTGGTGTTCTTAATGTTTTGGCATCATGGGTGTTAACAGCTTTTATCGCATTTTTCGCGGCTTGTTTAATCGCA
This sequence comes from Bacteroidia bacterium, assembly GCA_030429455.1. Classification (GTDB taxonomy): domain Bacteria; phylum Bacteroidota; class Bacteroidia; order Flavobacteriales; family Flavobacteriaceae; genus Psychroflexus. Next base: position 12,172 of record JAUIFC010000078.1, read on the forward strand.
CTTGTTATTTATTTTGGCGAAATTTATGCAACACTCACATTGGTTATTTTTGTTTTTGTCATTTTGGTCAAAACAGGAATAAACCATTCTAAAAAAATTAAAACCGAACTGAATAATAAAAGGTACAATAGAATAGATATCATAACTATAAATGACATTACTTCTGAAACGTCTCAAAATATTACCAAAATTATTGGTGGTCTCAACACAAGGTATGTAGAACTTGTGAATAGTTTAGGCTATCATGACCACGTTAGACTGAAAAAGATTTTAAAACAATTCCCAGATCTGGAAAATGAGATTGTCGATTTAAAAGGAAATGTGTTTTACTACATAAAATCTTTAGAAAATAACACCGTTGAAGCAAGTAAATTTTACTTATTAACGATTGACTATTTACAGGACATGGTAAGGTGCATGTCTTTCATGATTAATTCTAGTTCGAACTACGTAAGTAATAATCATAGAAATCTAAAATTTAACCAGATCAGGGATTTAAAACGAATTAGCAATGATTTGAACGAATTTTTTATTCATTTGAATGAGGTTTTCGATAAAAATGAATTTGGTGAGATTAAGATTTTACTTTTCAAGAAAAATGAGCTTTTAGACTTGGTATCGGAGCTCATCAAAAAACAAATTGAGCGTATTAGAACAACCGATATGAGTCAACAAAATACCGATTTATATTTTGGTATTCTTCTGGAAACTAAGGATATGATCATCGCTGGGATTAATCTGTTAAATCTGTTTTACGACTATCACAAAGAAGCCAAGCAAGAGTTTTAAAAAACGGGAAAATAATTCTATTATTTTGATAGTAATATTTAAAATTAGTTTATATTTGCACCCGCAATTGGGGTGCGTAGCTCAGTTGGTTTAGAGCATCTGGTTTACACCCAGAAGGTCGGGGGTTCGAATCCCTCCGCACCCACAAAAACCCAGACAGCAGTTTGGGTTTTACTTTTTATAAGGGTCATTAACTCAGTTGGTTCAGAGTGTTACCTTGACAGGGTAGAAGTCACTGGTTCGAATCCAGTATGACCCACATTAAGCAGAATCCCAACAACTTGCGGTGTTGGGATTTTTTATTTTACAGGAGCCTAAGCTTGCTTAAAGGCGAATGGAAAATAAAAAATCCCAAAAGCCTGCAACAGCAGGCTGGGATTCTATTTGCAGTAGTGGGCTTCAAACCTGGATCAATGCAATTAATCCATAATCTAAAAGATTCCGAAACAAGTTCGGAATGACAGTTTTATGGGCCAAACCAGGCTGAGATTCTATTTGCAGGAGTGGTTCTACTCTCAATCAACGCTAGTTCATCCAAATACACATTCATGAGATTCTTCACTACGTTTCCACCAAAGGACCGACGGGCAGAATGACAGTTCGAACTAGGATAGTAGTTTGGGATTCTATTTGAAGCAATGGTCTTCAACTCAAGATTTTGCCTGCAATCCAATATTAAGCACACCTTAAAATGGTCTTGAATTTTTATAATTCAACCCTCTTAAACCATACATTTCGGGTACGACCGTTAGACATGGTTAACCCCAAAACCCTCTCGTTATTGTCTTGTTTCATTTCTACAATGCCAACTGGTCCACCTGTTGAAAAAATGGTATTATAAAGTTGTTCAAGTTTCATTTTACCATGTCTGGCGTGTTCGATATACATCTCGTCGCCCTCTCTAAAGATGGAGTATATTGTCTTTAGTTCCGGACTGTAATAATGACCAATAAACAGGTCTAGGTCTTTCGTAGTCGTATCTAAATCTTTTTGAAGAAATGTAAACACTCCGGGTAAGTTATCTCCTGTTTTTATGGTCATTTGATGTGCATTTGTATCAAATGTCACTACAGGTTGAATGGTAGGATGCATCATGATAAAGCTACGCTCGTCTGTTGGGACTAAAGCCCATTCGTTTTTTGCGGAACTTGAATATCGGAGCGTATCATTTTTCATATAAATTTTACGACCTGATTTTTCAGAATCACTCCAGTAAACTCCTTCAAACTTTTTTAGCTTACTTTTAGGCAACTCAACAAATTCCGGTATTTTAGGCTTTTGTTCTGTTGATTCTTTTGGATGGCTTTTACTTTTACTTAATAAGATGTCTGAGATTTTATTGGTCTTAGACCCAATACTACTTTTGGAATAATTTGATAAAATTACAATATGCAATTGTTCTTCAGGAAATACTCTTGCTATGGCTCTGTATCCACCTACAGAACCTCCATGCTGAATCACTTTTTTACCTTTATAGTCTTGTATACGAACCCCAAAACCAAAAGGGGATTCAAAACCATTATTGAGTGGTGTTCTTGTAAGCAATGTATTGAAAGCAGAGGTCCATTCTTTTTGAGGAGTACTAAAATTTTGTAACCAGATATTCAAATCTTCTACTGTTGAATACATATTTCCTGCACCAAAGTACCCCCAATATTCTATAGCACGTTTAAAATCGTCTCTTAGGTAATAAGATGTGGCGTTATTGGAAACGATTCTATCATGCTGTATTTCTACATACGTGTTTTTCATTGCAAGCGGATCAAAAATGTTTTGCTTCATCCATTGTTCAAAGGTCATCCCGCTAATTTTTTCAATAATTCTAGCTAAGAAAATATACCCTGTATTACTATAGGATAATTCATCACCAGGGTTAAAATTAAGGTCCTTTTGGTTTTTAAAAACACGATATACATCTTCATTTGTTTCCAAATCGGCAGGTCTCCAGCCAGCTAGTCCCAAAAGACCATGAAGGTCTCTAATTCCACTAGTATGATGCAACAAATGACGAATCGTAATGGTTTTATCATAAGGGGCTAGTTCTGGGATGTATTTTCGTATATCATCATCAAAAGAGAGTTTGTTTTGCTCTTCTAATACCACAATGCCCATAGCGGTAAACTGCTTAGATAGCGATCCAATGTTAAATCGTGTATTGAGCGTGTTTGGCACATTATATTCCAAACTTGCTAAGCCATAGGCTTTTGAATATACTGTTTCACCATTTTGAGAAATCAAAACTGTTCCTCCCGGCTGATTTGTTTTATTCCAAGGAGTAAAAAGGCTATCTATTTTTTCAATTTGTGCTGTATAAACCTGGCCAAAGCTATTCAAGGTTAGTATTAAAACAGCCAAAAGTAGTATGTGATGAGTTCTTGTTTTAATTTGTTTCATTGTGTATAAAATTGAATTTGTATAGTGTTTTTTTCTAAAAATGCATTTTCATTCCTTCATGGCTGGCTTTAAATCCGAGAGATTTATAAAACCGAATGGCATCTGGTCGCTTTTTGTCGGTAGTCAATTGTAATAAGTGAGCATTCCGTTCCTTTGCTCTTTGAATAGCCCATTCAAATATGGCTTTTCCAAGACCAAGTCTTCGATGTTTCTTTTGCACACGAACGCCTTCAATTTGTGCCCGAATTCCTCCTTGATAGGTCAAGTATTGAATGAACGATAGCTGCAGGGTTCCAATGACTTCTAATTTTTCATTTTCTACAACTATGAGTTCTTGATTTACATCTGTGCTTATATTTTTAAATGCATTAAAATAGCATTCAGCTAAGGAAAGGGTATAATTTTCTCTTGTTTTACCGAGTTCATCATCTGCTATCATGGCTACAATTACTGGAACATCAGCCTCTTTTGCTTTTCTGAATTTCATTTATTGTCCATTTTTCGATTAATCATATTTTCTGTATCCGTCTAGGATTGCTTATTCAATCATTTCTTTGCAAATATTTTTCCCCACTTTAGAGACTATAATATCCCTCCAGGTCCTTATTTTGCCGTAAGGTTTTAGCCAATAGAGAATTTATTGTTTGTGTAGTTGTGAAGTGCACCACTAAAACCAAAAGAACATGGAGTGGCTTCAAACAAACCTTATTCATGTGATTAAAAATGTTTTCCCTAATGGAAGTAAACTCCACCCAATAAATATTTCCTTCATTTTCATTTCCCATTCAATCAATAGTTGGTATTGACCTAGTTTTGGGTTTTTCTCAATCTATCGATTTCTTTTTGTAAATCTTCTTCTTGTCCCAGTTTATATTTTTTTGATATTTCTACTCCTTGAAGATAGGTTTCTATAGCTTTATTTTTTTGATCTGTTTTTTCGTACAGCTTTGCTAAATATGTAAAAAGACCAATATAATTGGGATATGTTTCAGAGGCCCTTTTAAGTACTGTTATGGCACCTAAAGTGTTTCCATTTTTCAATAATCCTGAGACAAGATCAACATAAACCCCGGCTGGTCTTCTTGTTTTCACTCCATATTTGTCCATTAATCCCTGTTCTGCTTTTAAAAAGGCTTTATCATTAAAGTTATTGATCAAATCTTCGCCTATTTTTAAATCGGAAAATAAAAACCTTAATCCATAATAATTTAACAGCAGCCTTGAGGCATCATGGTCTTCATCACCAACTTCCTCATGAAACCATTTGAAGTTTTTAGGAGTGTTCTCTTTTATCACATCAACATACCTAATCAATTCCTGTCGCATCCCCCA
>JAUIFC010000295.1 GCA_030429455.1 Bacteroidia bacterium
TTGCTTATCCAAATACCTTAAGCCTCTGTATTAGGTTCGTGTTCCTCAGTACCGGCTTTTGCAGTCTGGCTTACTTCAGTCCTAACCTCACGGTTAGCAACCTTGCCACTTGCTAATGGTTACAGGCAGCCTGTCCCGTACTTGATACGGGATTACCCTGACCCATAAGGGACTTTAACCCTCTAGCTCATTCCTAATTAAAAGAACTTTTGTCAATTTATATGACTATATTTACCATTCAAGGCGCACACAACACCTATACGCAATGCCCTTCGGGACACTGCGCATAGCCAAACCGTTGTTAACAATTTGGAAGTGATTCGTTTTTGGTGTATATTTACATCAAATAATAAAATTATGTCAAGACAAAGTATATCTTTTACTGAACCAAATGATGAGTGGTTAAAGACACAAGTGAAAAATAAAGAGTATTCTAGTAAAAGTGAATTAGTAAATGACCTAATTCGACAAGCTAGAAATCAACAAATTCAAATTGACTGGATACGTGCGAAATTAAATAAAGCTGAAAAAAGCGGATTCACTAATGACTCTAAAGAATCAATTTTAGCTCAATCTAAGTCTTCTCTAGATGGCTAAGTATATATTAACTAATGAGGTCAAAAATGATCTTATTCGAATCCATCAATTTGGAGTACATAAATTTGGAATGACACAAGCTGACGAATATTTCAATACTTTTTTTGAATATTTCGATATGATAGCAGAACGACCTTTTTCGTTTGAATCTGTTGACTACATAAAAAAGGGATATAGAAGGTGTGTTTGTGGTGTTGACAGTATTTATTATAGAATAAATGAAAATATTGTCGAAATAATGACGATTATAGGACGACAGGATTTGAATCAAAAACTTTAGTTGAATTGAAAAAACTGTTACCAATCGAGTAGACGGCTCTGCCAGAGTTAACTAGCAGAGTGCGCCTCTCACACCACCGTACGTACGGGTCTTTCCGAAAGCATTGGGAACAGGCTATATACGGCGGTTCTCATCATCAGAATTTTACCTTTTGGTAGTAGTCAAGCATTTGTTGGTAACCTTTACGTATTAGGCGTTTTACGGTTATCGTCGTTTTAAGGATAGGACTTTGTGCGACAGCCCAACCACCCATTCGTGTTCGACTCCAAGCATAGGCTTGTCCATATGATATACCTAATCTTATCAGGTTTTTGCGTTTTCACTCTGGCTTCTTCCAATCAGCCCAAATGCAATATCGTAACCGGTTTCGTAGCTACTCGTCAAACTTTTTGAGTTTGCCCTCTATATTTCCTAAACGAAAATTATTAAGCCATCCTCTGTAAATAAGTTTGAGTTCTGCTATTCGTTCTGAAAAACGCATTGGCTTGGTTTTCTTGGTTGTCTGCTTGAGTTTTCGCTTTAGACTTTGCCATGACTTTTTATCTACCACAATTTGGTATTGCCCTTTTACACCTTTCTTGTAAGTAGGCACAAAACCGTGTCCGAGTATCTTGTATGTATTAGGAAGAACTGAGCTAAAAAGCAAATTAGTTTGATTTTTCAGTTTTTCAAAAATGCCAAGAATAGTAATATCAACAAAATAAACATGATGTTGTTTGCTTTTTAGTTCAGTTCTTTGTCATCTACTTTTATTGTTTGCTTTTGTTTTTATTCTTTCTAAATGCTTTTGCCATTGCCTGATGTCCCTAGTAAGATATTCATCGTTGTCTTTTGCTTTTTGCTTTCTTACTTCAATGGCTTTTTCTGCAGCCTCAATGGCCTTTTTATAGTAATGTTGCCTTTCATAAGTCTCCATTAAAAGTCTATATGCAAACTCGCTTTGGTTCAACTTTATTGATTCTTTAGCTAGCCATTCTAATTTTTTATAATCTCCGCCTTGGAAATACAAATAATCTATTGCATTAGCTATTTCATTGTACTCTTTTACTTTACCAGTCATTAATTGCTCATTAATATACTTTTCAATTTCATGGTCGGTGGATGTTTCGAATTCAAAACCAACTGATATGTTTTCCCATGCGACATAGATCATAGCATTATTAGGAATTAGATCTACATCAATTGTCAACGTCTCATAGTATCGATTAGAATCTTGGGGGTATACAACAAATCTTGCAACATCCATGTCTGGATTATAATCGTAAGATCCATATAATGATGTATCGGAGTTTAGGATTACAATCCATTCTTCTTTGTTAGGTATTGTAAACAAAGAATATGTGCCAGAATCGATTGATTGTTTGCCAATCTTAACTTTTTTATCAAAGCTAATTTTTGTGCAGTAACCTGCCCCAGTTCTCCATACCTCATTCCATGGAACCAATTCACCAAATACTTTACGATTTCTAGCCGAAGGTCTCTCGTATTCGATTTTTAGATTTGTATTTCCTACCTTTTGGGTGATTATTCCCTTTGGACTTAGCGAGGGATAAGATATTTGTGAAAATGCATAATCTTGAACTGTAAATATCAAAGACAATATCAAAATTGATTTAAGCTTCATTCGTATTTAAAATTTTTTCATTGCAGATAACGGGAAGTGTATCTTTCAGTGGCGACCAAAAAAGCGATGCACTTTATTTTTCAATCGTAAAGTTAGAAAATAAATTCCAAATTTTTTGATTCAGCTCCTAAACCTCGCCATTATCTATACACCGTGTTGAACTAAACCTTCGGTAGCTTTTAATCTTCTAATATTCAATTACTTTGCAAAAGTAATCTTTAATATTTAAT
>JAUIFC010000079.1 GCA_030429455.1 Bacteroidia bacterium
AAAAATCTCATCAGGCAACCTTAAGTAAAAAAGTAAGGTTATTATAATTAAACAGGTAAGCAAAAAAGAGTTTGGAAGTTAAAACTATTATTGACGGATGTAAATCTGGGAACCAATTTGCAGAAAGAATTCTGTTCGACATGTATTACAATCAGATGTACAACTTATCTAGACGAATAGTGGTTAACCCAAATGATGTTGAGGACGCCCTAAGTATTTCCTACTCAAAAGTCTTTAAGGGCATTAAAACCTTTGAATACCAAGGTGATGCTAGTCTTGCCAAATGGATTAAGACAATTGTAATAAATGAGTCTATAAGATTTGTTAAGAAAAGGGATAGAGTAAAATATGATGATAATATTCCAGAATTGGCGACAGTTTCTGAATACGATTCTCAGCTAATTGATATAGATATTGAGCAGGTTTACGCCATAATTGAAGGCTTACCTACAGGCTACAGAATTGTATTTAACCTCTTTGCTATCGAAGGGTATTCGCATAAAGAAATATCAGAAATGTTGAAGATATCTGTAAGTACATCAAAAACACAGTTGAGAAAAGCCAGATTACACATCATTAATAAAATGGAAAAAACAAAAAGCTATGGATAACAATAAATTAGACGCTCAATTCAAAAAGGCCATGACCGAGTCGAGCGATTTCTATGAGCTAGAAGCCAATCATGTTAAGGATAGAATATGGAATCAGGTGAAAACTGAGAAAAAGTCAAAACCATTTTATGTCCGCTTGCTGGCGGTAGCCAGTATTTTACTCTTGATATTCTTGTCATCTTCCATGTATTTTAATCTAAAATTTAATAAGACCATAAATCAATTGGTAGAAGCCAACACACAATTAAATTTAGAAAATCAGGAATTGCAGGTAGAAAATAAATCTCAATTGGCTTTCTATGAGCAAAAATTAGACACAGCTTACGCTGAAAAAAAGAAGTCTGAATCGCAAACAATTGCTATGAACAAGTACACTCGAGATACATTTTACGTCAAGAAAATTGTTTATGTTGAAAAAGAAAAAACTTCTGAAGCTAATTCTTTGAATGCAATCGCCTCTAAAGAACAAACCAAAAACAAATCGGTTGAAAGTGTTATACCAAATCAAGACATTGCATCGCAATCTAAAGGAGAAAACAATACGGTTGAAAAAGTCTTTAAAACCGAAGAACTACCGACTCTGTTTAAAAACGAATTAAACTTAACCGAGAATGGCACTGAGTCAAGTACGTTAGTATCTAATGCTGGCAAAAATGGAAGTAATTATAATAGGACGAATAAAGACATCATCATTGTAAATGAAGACAAACAAAACAAGAGAAACAAGAAAAAATTTAAAATAAAATTTGGACGTAATAATTCAAAAATCGGAAAGAATGCTTTAGCGCTTAGCACAAAACTTTCGAAATAGAAATCTTACACCAAGCATAAACACTTATTAATCAAAAAAATACTTAAGATGAAATATTTAATACCAATAGCTTTAACTAGCTTAATCGCACTATACACAAGCATGACCTACGCTCAAGAAGTTCAAAAAGATTCGATTTTTGTCAAGATTGAAGACAAACTAGAAATTAAAGTGAGCATTTATGATTATTCGGATTTAAAAAGCACAATCCTAAAGGATTTAGAAGAATTACAGGAAATCCTTAAAGTAACTGAAGATATTCCAGAAGATACGCCATATTCTATTACGTATAAACCAAATGAAAAATTGACCATAAACACTAAAGAAACAGTTGAAACTGTAATTTGGGAAAACGGAAAACACATGCCATATAAATTCGAAAATAAGTGTGTGATTGTTTCAGACAAATATCAATTGAAGGCTTATTTCAACACCCTTGAGGATTTAACTTCTGAAGATTTGACGGCCAAGTTGAGCGAAGCCGTTGAGGCAACAATTACCAATAATAATAGATATTCAAAGTTATTTAAGTACTCTTTTGACAAAGACAGCTTAATAGCGAGCGAAAACTACGGCATCGGAAAAAGAGGCCATACGCTTGAATTGACAGGAGGCGTTGGCGCTAATTTAATCAAAAATGAATTTGTATTAGATCTTTCAGGACAAATCGCATTTAATTTAAATAATAAAGACATTCCTAAATCAAGTTATTATATTTCATATAACCTATTATATGATTTTGTTGAAAATTCCTCAGCTGATTTGAATGGTTTTCTGAACCTTGGTTATCGCCACAACTTATCCAACAGCTATAATGATACCAACTGGTTAGGTTTGGAATTTGGGTATTTGGTTAATCGAAATGGTAATCTGTTTGACGAGGATACTTTTAGATTTGGTTTAAATTGGGATTTAGGACGATCCATTTCTATTGCACCGCAACTCTACATTTCTTCAGAACAAACTTTTCCAGGATTGCGAATTGGTATAGGATTTTAGATCATTAGTAAGCTATTTCTATTTGTTCTGAAAACTGTATGGCAAACTTTCTAGTTGATATCATAGGAATATTGTTAGTTTGTATATTCAATACTCTAAGATGAAAAACGTAATCGTCCTGTTTTTGATTTCAGTTGTAATTCTTTCATGTTCAGACGATTCGTCGGATACTTCGGTTCAAGATGACAGATTAAAGTTGATATTTGATATGAATGGCTCTGGAGCTATAATTGGTGATAAATCGAATACCGTTTTAAAAAGACTGTATACCAATATTACCACAAACGTCAACGTGATGACCTCTAATTTTAGTTTTAATCCCAATAGCCGTAACTTTTACTTTCCGGCGAGAAGCTTGACCTCTAATGAAATTGTTCTGCATAAAGCGAATGCACTGAATATCCTAAATAGCGAAGAGTTTTACTACCAAACAACAGAAATCCCCATTTTGTCTGATCAGGAGCAATTTTTAAAAGCTTTTGTCAATTGGGAAGACGATGTGTTTGTGATTTACAGAAATGCGTCTAATACAACTACAAGACTAAAAAAGTTGAGTTCTGGCCAATTGATTTACACTCAAGGTCTGTCAAATTCATTTGGAATTGGTGCCGATTTCCAAGCCTTTCATTTGGTGAGTATAAACAAATTGGTTCTTGTAGACGAGTGGGCGACCGAACTTGTTGGCGTGGTTTTGGATTTAGCAAACAAAGACAATGTGCAACAATTCACCTTGCCTGATCACATTAACTTATTTAATGTTGTAAACGACGGCAATGACATTTATTTTATCGGGAAGCAGTCTGGCGGTTTTACGGCGTTCGATACGTTTTACGACATAGATGGTAACAAGCTTAGTACGGCGTCAAACTTTATCGCGACATCTGCTTTAGGTTATGACGTAGAAGATGCTCAAATCGAATATGTCGAACGTGGTGATGGTAGAAATGAAGCTGGAACAATAAATGTAACTACAGGCGAACTTGATTTTTTAGGCATAGCGGGCGAACCAGGTTTCCACCGTTCTAGATTGTTCTTTTTCAATAGATAAATGATAGAAATACAAGCTGTTCAAGTAAATTTTATTTAAATTTTTTCTAAATAAGCCAAAGGTTAATATTAATTTTCTGATTTTGCTTAGATAAAAATTGTCTATCGCTTAGACTGTTCTTTTTTAATTGAAGTCAACATGAGGTTTTTCTTAGCTTTTCTTTTTATTCTTTCTGTTTCGGATTCTTCAACACATGATGCTGAGTTGTATATGCAAGGCGATCAGAAAATTGATGGTAATATTCCGACCTTAAATTACAGTGAATTAAAACCTTGGCTGCATAAAAAGGATGACAACGTTTATGTTGTTAATTTCTGGGCAACTTGGTGTGGGCCATGCATTAAAGAATTGCCTTATTTTGAATATGTTAAAAAGAATTATTCAGATAAAGGTGTTGAAGTCATTTTAGTAAGTCTTGATTTTCCAAAAAAGAAAGAGACAGCTTTAATTCCATATGTAAAAAAGAAAAATCTTCAATCTACAGTCTTGCATTTCGACGATACCAATGAGCAGTTTTGGATAGCAGATATAGATGCGGATTGGTCAGGTGCCATTCCAGCTACTTTGATTTACAACAAAAATAAACGACAATTTTACGAGCAGTCGTTTACCCAAGCTGCATTAGAAAAAGAAATACAATCATTTTTAAAATAAATATCATGACAAAAACAATTAAATTAGTTTTAGCGGTTGTGGTCATTGCGTTGACCTCAGCATTTACCTTATCAACGGACAAAGGTGGGTACAAAGTTGGAGATACAGCAACCGACTTTAAATTGGAGAATGTGGATGGAAAAATGGTGTCTTTAGCCGATTATAAAGATGCCAAAGGGTTTATAGTTGTTTTTACTTGTAATACGTGTCCTTATGCCGTAGCAAACGAAGATAGACTTATCGCTTTGGATAAAAAATACAAATCTAAAGGTTACCCTGTTATAGCTATCAACCCTAATGATCCAGCGGCTCAACCTGATGACACCATGGAAAAAATGCAAGCTAAAGCGAAAGAAAAAGGTTTTACTTTTCCATATCTAATGGATAAAGGACAGAAAATTTATCCTCAATATGGTGCAACAAAAACGCCACATACTTACATTCTTCAAAAAGTAGATGACAAACTTGTTGTTCAGTACATTGGTGCTATAGACGATAGCTCTAGGGACGAAAGTGCTGTTACAGTGAAGTATGTTGAAGATGCGCTAGAGGCATTGTTGGCAGGCAAAACACCAGAATTGACCAATACGCGTGCAATTGGATGTTCGATTAAAACGCTTTAAAATATGATTTAGATCTTTGTCTATTCATAAAACAAAAAAAAGCTGTCTCAATTTTGAGACAGCTTTTTTGTTGTATTTAAATTTTAAACTTTAGTTTTTGATAAAACGCTTAGTTTGATGTGTTTTACCATTTTGTATCTTGATCAAATAGACTCCAGTGTTCCAGTCCTGAATATTGATTGATGTATTTCCGTTTGAAATCGTTTTGGTTAAAACTCTTTTGCCCAATACATCATATACTTCCATTTTAAACTTATCAAAGTCTGTGTTTTGGCTTAGTGAAATATTTAAATCCTTAGAGCTAGGGTTTGGATAAATGTTAAAATCTACTTGAGCTAACTCAAAGCTGCTATTGCTCAATGTCGTGGTTGTCACAACAGTACCACCACGATTTGAGTGTCCGCTGTTAATGTTGGTGTTACTGCCGTTGGCCCAAATAAGAGGAAAAGTTGTTTCGGTGGTAGGGAAATTGTAGTCGTTAGCATCTCCCGTGTTGTTTGGTCTTGTGGCAATTACAGTTCTAATTCCTCCGTTTGTGTTATCACTAATTAAATTCCAATCTTGGCTAGAATCTACATTTGGTTGACCAAAACTTCCAGTAAGATTTCTGTCTTGCAATCCTAAACTGCTGTATATAACAACATCGTCACCCGAATTACCCATCGAGCTTCCTTGAGCTACACCAGGAGCAACACCTAACCATCTATTGGAGTCGCCTGTTAGAGTAAGTGTTACCGTATTGTTTGTTGTGTTAATATCAAATTTTACTGTAAAATTTGCACTTGGGTTCAACGAAACAGTTCCTGTTGTCAATGTTTGTGCACTAATGGTAACAGAAATGAAAAAAAGGAATAAGTTGAAATAAGTAATTTTTTTCATATGCTTTTTATTTTATGTTTAAAAGGTCCTTTAATTTTTTGTCGTTGTAAGCAATGGCAAAGTCTATAGCAGATTTGCCAGTGTTGTCTTTCATGCTAAAATCCGCATTCGCATCTATCAAGAGTTGAACAATTTCATAGTTCTGAAACATTGTGGCGTAATGCATAGCTGTTGTGCCGTTGTTGTCAGGGATATTTGGATTGGCATTATTGTCTAATAATATTTTCACGATGTTTTTGTCTTTTTTGAAAACCGAAGCCATCAGTGGAGTTCCATAATTGCTGTTTCCATCAATATTCTTTACCTTATCCGCAAGAAATTCAACGACTTCAACATTGCCATGGTAGCAAGCCAAAGTAATAGGTAAATAACCTTTGTTATTGTGTTTGTCTATCAAAGCATTATTTTGTTCGTAGATTGCTTGTATTTGTTCAAGATTTCCGTTTCTACAAACATCATAAATATCATCTTGAGCTCTACTCGAAAGTACATTGAAAAACACAAAAAGGCTGATATATAATATTTTGTTCACTTTCTGAAAGTTAATTTTCCAAACATATAAATATCTGATGCCTTTCTCTGTTAATGGTATTTTAAAATATCGATATCCTTATGATTTCAAAAGGTCAAGATTCTGAATATTTTGCATAATTTTTGATAGTATTAGGTACAATTTAAATTAGCTTTTATGAAAATTAAACTCTTAGTTTTAGCTTTATGTTTTGTTTTTTCAAGTTGCGAAAACGACGATAACACCGTAATTAATGTAGAAACATTTTTGATTGAAGTTGATAATTTCATTATTTCAGATGTCACAGAAACGACCGTGCCGATTGCAATAGACTTTTATGGGATTGTCGGTACAGATGGATGCCATAGATTTTCTCACTTCGAAACCAGCTTTGAGGGCAATGATATTTTTATAAAATGTTTCGGTATGAGAAGAATCGATCCTGACATCGTTTGCACCGATAACATTGTCGAGTTAAACGGCGAACGATTATTTATCACTTTAAATCAAGCGGGACAATATTTTGTTAAAGTTTTTCAACCTGATGCAAGTGTCTATGAGCAAGAATTGGTGGTGAATTAAATTTATCATTAATTGAATGACAAATAGTAATTTTTATTAATTGTTTATTCTAAAGTTTTTTATTTGTTGATAACTGAAAAGTGGAATGCAAAGTAATAAAGGAAGGTACAACAATTCAAAATCTAATTCTGGTTGAATAGTAATAGGTAAAGAATAGATATCTTTTAAAGGTAACAATGCTATGAAACACGAAACAACAAGATACCTTACGGCATTATTTTTTTGATTTTCAGAAATAACTTGTTTCCTGCTTTTTTTCAATTGATTTAAAATATCCAACCAGTCTTCTTTATGATCAATCCTTAACTTTAGTAAATAATACATATGATTTTCATCATGGTATTTCAATTGAATATTATAATAGGTGAAAGGTAAAAATGGAAATTCCATTTTGCTGTATTCAATAGAATTCAACAGAATTATTCTATCATGTTCAGGTTTAAAATTTTCCTTTACTTTTAGGTGTAAGGTTTTGCCTTCAAATTTGTAAGCTTTTAAGTAATAAAAGGGCAGAACCCATTGATTGATTATTGTAAAAATCAAAACAAAAGCAAAAAAGAAAATATACCAATCTAATGAAAAGACTCTGTAAGAATCAAATAGATAAATCGAAAAAAAAAGTAAGAAAATAATTGATGTTGAAAACTTATCCCATGTTTTCCTTAAACAGTAGTTTTTTCTCTCTTTTAAATATGTATAAGACATCTCCATGCAAATACTTTATAATCCCAACAAATTCTTATCTAAGGCCATTATGATAAACATAATTAAAACAATAATGATAAAGCTTAAAATAGCGATTAATAGTGTAACAAGAATGAATCTTAGATTGGCAAAAATCAATTGTAAAGCATTAAGCTTAAATAACCTTTGAAATGAATAATTGGAATATAAATATATGATTATCATAGTGACAATAATCAAAACATATGCGTGTAGATCTAAAAGATAGAATATAGGAATGATAAAAAAGGCAATAAATGTCGTGAACGCATTTTGATACATGACAACAGTTACCATTTCTGCAAAGTTGAATTTTTTCTTAGTCCAGAATACCAGAAAGGCAATCAAGGCATAAAAAGGGATGTTGATGTAAGCGATTAAACTACCATTGTTTTTTATAAAGTCATTTATCTTTTTTTGGACTTCTAAATTCTCTTTTTTAGATGCTTCAAATTTTTTTTGAAGCTTTTCATCTTTCAATTTTTCTTTTAGTTGTTCTTCAGAACCGCCAGCACCTTTAAAGCCTATAGCGTATGATGTTTGTTGAATATCTGGATTTAAATCCATTGGGCCAAAAGGAATAAGGTTAGCTACAAGGATATATAAAACTATGGCAATTGCCAGAAAGGAAACTGGATGATAATATTTTTTTCTTGCGCCAGAAATAAAAGACTTAAACACTATTTCTGGTTTAAGGATTAAGTCTATAAAGGTTAATACAAGTTTGCTGTCAACGTTGAAAATGTTTTTAAAAAATTCTAGAAATACAGATTTTATGGTTAGCCGATGATCGATAACTTTTCCTCCGCAATTAGGACAAAACGAAAAATGCGATTCAAATTCGAAATCACAGGATTTACATCTTATGGTATTTGTCAGCTGCTTTTCAGTTTCCATAAACTGAGTATTAGTGAAAATTAGGATTTAAATATAAATTAAAATTTATCAACTTGTATTTTTTTGTAATTTCATTTAATAAAAAATGCACCTAAAACAAAAGCCATAGGTGCATTCAGTCTATAAATATGTAAAACATTATTTCATTTCATAAAACACAATTTTAGAATCTCCAAAAACAGTATGCATTTGAGTTTTATAGTCTTCAATTTCGGCTTTAAACATATTGTCAACATAGGTTTGAGGATTGGAGTCTATAAACGGAAACCATGTGCTATGCACTTGAATCTGAAGTTTATGCCCTCTTTTGAAGGTATGATTGATGTCTTGTAATTCGATATTAACCTGCGTTTTTTTGTTTGGCGTAAAAGGTTCTGGCGTTTCAAAACTGTTTCTAAAACGACCGCGCATCACTTCACTCCTAATCATAAAATGGTAATTACTCAGTGATAAGTGGTCTTGCATTTCCTTTGGGTCTTCGCCAGCTTCTCCAGGATACACATCAATAATTTTTACAACCCAATCCGCATCTGTTCCAGTCGTTGCCACGTTCAATTGGGCTTGAATTTTCCCAACCAATTTCATGTCTTCTTCCAAAGCTTCTGTTTCAAAAACCAATACATCTGGTCGTCTTGCTGTAAAGCGTTGATCATCGGTCATGTACTTTCTAGGTGTAAAGACAACCTTGATATCTTCTGTGTATGGCACTGGTTTTTTTGGATTGCTGATAAATTCATTTTTAAAATCACCTTGCGCTGTTGAGAACAAATTTTCATTTTCACCTAGATAAAATACTTTTTCAGTTGCATTTTCTGGTGGCCAAACCTCGTATTTATCCCATTGCATTAGACCTGTGTCGAATAACGATGCTTCGGCTAAATCGTCAATATTGCCTTTTCCTTTAAGGAAATAATTAAAGAAAGGCGTTTCGATGTCTTTTTGATAATTGTTGGAAATATTATCTCCAAAATACATGTTGCCTACAGCATTACGTGTATTTGTTCGCGACCATTGGCCATGACTCCACGGCCCAAAAACACCAATATTAAAAAAATCATGGTTCTTTTCGATACCTGCATAAGTGTAGAATGGCCCATATAAATCTTCGGCATCAAACAATCCACCGACTGTCATCACAGCAGGTTTGATTTTTATTTTATCCAAATGCTGAATTAGTCCTCTAGATTGCCAAAATTCGTCGTAGTTTGGATGTTCTTTTAACTGTTGCCAAAAGACATTGTCTTCTCCATAAAATTTGTCCAACTTGCTTAATGGCATATGGTCCAAAAAGAATTGGTGTTGGTCTTTTGTTCCCAGTTTTGGATATTTGTCGTTGTACCAAGATTGGCTAGTAGGCTCACTTTTTTCATAGCCAAACACAGTCGTTGCTCTCCAATAACTGAGCAAATATGCTCCGTTGTGGTGAAAATCGTCAAAGAAAAAATCGCCGATAGGCGCTTGTGGTGAAACAGCGGTCAAGGCTGGATGATTGGATAACAGACTATAGGTAGCGTAAAAACCAGGATAGGAGATGCCCCAAACGCCTACTTTGCCGTTGTTATTATCTACCTTTTTCACCAACCAATCGATGGTGTCGTAAGTGTCACTAGCCTCGTCGACTTGTTTTCTTTTCTTTTTAGGAATATAAGCACGCATATTGTCGTAAACGCCTTCGCTCATCCAACGGCCACGAACATCTTGATACACGATGATGTAGCCTTCCTTCATCAAATGTTCGTTTGGGCCAATTTTGCCTCTAAATTTGTCTTCTCCATAAGGCCTTGAACTGTAAGGTGTTCTTAGCATCAAGATTGGGTATTCTTGAGATGTGTCTTTTGGTGAATAGATGGTTGTATGCAATTTTATACCATCGCGCATGGTGATATAAACTTCTTCTTTAGTGTAATTTTCCTTAACATAGTTTTTTTGTGCCAATGTTAAAAATGGTAACATACAAACCAGTAAAACAATTGTAATTTTCTTCATGTAATAATGTTTAAATGCTTAAGATATTTCAGTACTAAATCCATTGAATTTTTCAAATTTTCTGAAAAAAGGATTAAAGTTGTCCCGAAATTAGTATTTCATAGCTATTGACCATCTTTTATAATAAAAGTTTAACCCGTATTTTGCATTGGAATACATTTCAATGCATGCACAAATAGGAAAAGTCTACAGTTTTAATGTTTTTACAAAACACTAACATGTCTAGTTCTAGAAGTGATTTGAAAAAAAAATGGACTAGGATAACCATGAGTCCTAATCCATCTTTTGAATATATATTCGATATGAACAATCTAGTTTTTCAGATAATCGGCATATTTGGATTGAAGAACAGCAATTTTAGGTTCAATGACCAATTGACAATACCTGTATTCTTTGTTTTGATTGTAAAAATTCTGATGCTCTTCTTCAGCTATGTAGAATTCTTGAGCTGGTTCTATTCTTGTCACTATTTTATTATCAAAGGTACTTTCGTTTAGTTCTTTGATCACTTCTTCAGCAGCTATTTTTTGAGCCTCAGATTTATAAAATATGGTACTTCTATACTGCGTTCCTACATCGTATCCTTGTCTGTTTAAGGTTGTTGGGTCGTGCGTGGCAAAAAATACATAAAGCAAAGTTTTATAATCGATTTGAGTGTCGTCAAATTCGATATGAATCGCTTCCGCGTGACCAGTGTCCTGCATGATGACTTCTCTGTAAGCAGGGTTTTTTATTCTGCCACCAGTGAAACCTGATAAAACTTTATCTACACCTTTTAATCTTTGAAAAACAGCTTCCGTGCACCAGAAACATCCATTTGCAAAAATTGCTTGACTCATATTTTATGTTTTGTTGAGCAAATATACCTACATATTAAACAGTTAAACTGCTTTTAACTAATTGTTAGTTAGGATTTGTAAATTTTTATAATTTGACTGAACAATACTTGGGTATTTTAAGAAATTTTTTGATTCGAAATTTCATTTCAATTTAACCTATTAAAGAGAACAATTGCCATTTTGCATTTGAACTATTCCTGGATTATAAGCGTTACCTATTGCAAAATTAAAGTAATTCATAAAATCTGTCATATTAAGGACGAGATAAGATATTCCACATAAATCTGTCAACGATGTATTTTGACTGATAATTACCTTTCCTCGGTCATAATAGTAATTGGATAGTGGATCCAAGTTTGAAAGACTATTATTTTGGCTAATTATCAACTCATGATAATTTGCCTGATTATCCGAAAAAATAACGTTTTGAATACCATTTAAGCTGTTGAGATTATCGTTTCTTGCAATGTTTATAGTATGGTTGACATCAACTAAATTATCTAAACCACTTAAATCTGTAATTACAGGATTGTCTGTTATAATTAGTGAATAAACATCTGTAACGTTGCTAAGATAAGATAGATTAACAAGACTGTGGTTGTCTGCAACAATTAAAGCACTACAGCTCGTTAAATTTTCAAGTCCTTTAAGAGACGTCAGGTTTTCGTTACAGCATACATCTACACTACTACCTGTAGAAGTGATACCTTCAAAGCCTTCAAGGTTGATCAAACTGTCGTTGTTGTAAATATTTATACTAAAACCAACAAAGCTTAGTTCGCTCAAACCGCTTGTAGAGGTTAAGTTTGGATTGGCCACAATACTTATAAAATTTGTAACAGTTTGAAGCGAGTCAAGGCCATCTAAACTGACTAAGTTTTCATTTAATGCAATATTAACTTCATGACCTTTTGAGATGCTATTTAGCCCTTGTAAGTTTATAAGGTTGCTATTATTTTCAATTTTTAGTTTAGGCCAATTGCTCGTCAGGTCAATATTTTCAAGCCCTATTAGACTTTGGCATATTGTGTTTTTTATGTTTAAATCTCCATTGACTTCGATTAAGCTTGACAAACTAGATAAATCACTTACATTGGTTATGTTTTGTTGAAGCGAACCAATGTTTAAGTTTCCATTAATTTGATTGTATCCTGCTTGTCCATAAGCTTCAACTATATCTTGATTGCCAAGCGTAAGCGTGTCTTCATAAATTTTTATGGCTGTTGTAAGTGTCGATTGGACGTTAGTAATTTTTCCATCACTGTCTTTTGCTTCTATTCTTACTTGATAGGTTTCTAAACCTCTTAAGCCTTGAAAAACATAGTCGAGTTCATTAAGATTATCTTCTATCAATTCATTGTTTAGATAAACGCCATAAGTCACATTCGTGCCCTCAGGATCAATAGATTCTGTCCATTCGATTCTTGAATAAAATGGATCATTGCTAACAATTGTTATGTTAAAAATTGACGGAGGTTGATTCTCACTTGTACTAAAGTTACTTTCAGCCGAAGTTTCGTTTCCTTCTGGATCCGATGCGATAACTTCAACCGTATAGTTTGCATTTTCATCGAGGTCAGCAAAGGTAAAAAACAAATCGGTAATGTTATCGGCGCTTTTTGTTCCATTCAAAAAAACATCATAAAAGACCGTACTTCCTTCTGGATCAACAGATTCGGTCCAGCTAATTGTTGCACTGCTGGAACTCAATTCATCCAAGGTGATTTCAAATAAAGAAGGTGCTGAATTTTCATCTGAATTTTCACTTTCAGCACATGATAAAATGCCAAAAAACACAAAACCTAAAAAAAGTTTAGCGAAAGCAAATTTAGTTTGAACAGTTTCCATTTAATAGTTGAGCTAATGTAGGGTTATATTGATTGTTTATAATATCTAAGTCAAATTCTGAAATCGAATTTAATAGATTGCTGTTTAAGGCACAAAAATCATTCAAGTTGGAATTTGCAGCAATATAAAATCGATTGCCAACAGCGTTTAAATTCTCTAAACCATTTAAACTGGTCAACTGCGGATTGCCACCAATAGAAAAATCAAAATATTGAACTTCTGTTAAAGATGATAAACCACTTATGCTGTTCAACTGAGAATTCAAGTTAATCCCGATTTCAGTAAAAACTTTTGTGAGCGCACTAAATGCGTCTAAATTTGTGATAAGTGTATCTTCTACATAAAACCTATCGATTTCAGTAAGGCTAAAAAAACCGGTAAGGGTATTGATCGCAGGATTATCTGTAATGCTTAAATCTCCATTAACTTTGATTAAACTGTTAAAACCGTCAATTTTTTCTAATAACCAATTGGCTCGGAAATATATAGCATTTACAAGACTGACATTATTAAAGCCTTCAAAATCAATAAGATTAATATTATTCCGAATTCTTATGATATTTCCAACGGTTTCTAAATTGTTAAACCCAGTTATGGATTGAAGATTACTGTTTTGTTTAATTTCAATATCTCCAAAAACTTCAATTAGACTAGTCATATCGCCAATACTTTGTAAGTTTTGGTTATTTTCTATCCTAAAATGACTGCCTATAGATTCGATATTTAAGCCCGAAAGATCGGTAAGGGCATCAATAAATTTGATTTCAAATCTTCCACCAATTTTTAAAATAGTGCCTAATGGAGATAAATCTGTGATGTCGGAAGTAAAACCGCCAAGTGCATCTAACTCAACATTGCCGGTTATTTCTATATAACCTAGGGCTCCAAAGGCGTCTATACCTTCTTGTGTTATAGCACTAAAGTCTCCGTTATAGATGCCATCCGCAGTTTCAGCTTCTACTTCTAATGATCTTATATTACCTTCAGAATCTATGGCGTTTATGGTAAAAGAATAACTTTGAGCAGCGGCTAAGCCCTCAAATTTATAATACCAATCGGTAATATTTTCATCTACAACTACACCATCTTGCAACACTTGATAAGTCACTGCATCGCCATCTGGATCTACAGCTTCTTCCCAGAACAGCGTGATAAATACATTGGTTGCGTTTATGCCTGTTACCGAAAAGGGTTCTGGTGCTTGGTTGGAAAGTAAACTGAAGGAGAAAGTGGCTTCACGTAGATTGCCCGCAGGGTCTGTCGCAACAACTTTTCCAGAGTATTCAATACCTTGACTTAAATTGCTAAGGGTAAAAACTCTTGTTGATAAATTATTGGCTAGTTCTTCGCCTTCTAAAAACACAGAATAGGTAATTGTTTCATTTTCTGGGTCGAAAGATTCGCTCCAAGAAATAGTTGCTTCGGTTGAACCGATATTGTCAAAAACGACTTCGAATTGGGAAGGTTTGCCATTGGTATCATTTTCTGCATTGTCTTCTTCGCAACTCAGGCATAGAAAAAACACAAGGAAAACATAAAAGAATCTCATTTATCCATATTTTAAAGAATTGCAAAATTAAGTGTTTAACTTTGTTTAAATTTGATATGCATCATATAGTTAATGCATTTTTAATGAAGTTTAAATATTGAAATTTGATGCCAAATGAAATTTAAATTAGAATCGAAATTTAAACCTACCGGAGATCAGCCCAATGCGATTAAAGAATTGGTGAATGGCTTGGATAATTTGGAGAAATATCAAACTCTATTAGGTGTAACAGGTTCCGGGAAAACATTTACCATGGCCAATGTGGTAGAAACTGTCGAAAAACCAACTTTGGTTTTGGCTCATAATAAAACCTTGGCCGCTCAATTGTATAATGAATTTAAAGAGTTTTTTCCAACCAATGCAGTGGAATATTTTGTGTCTTATTATGACTATTACCAGCCTGAAGCCTTTATTCCAAGTTCCAATACGTATATTGAAAAAGATCTTTCTATTAATGAAGAGATAGAAAAACTGAGATTAAGCACAACATCATCCTTATTATCAGGACGAAGAGATGTTTTGGTGGTGGCTTCGGTGAGTTGTTTGTATGGTATTGGTAATCCACAAGAATTTCAAAAAAATGTCATAACCATTGAAATTGAACAAGTTATTTCACGTACCGAACTTTTAAAGCGATTAGTACAAAGCTTATATTCCAGAACAACAGGCGAATTCAACAGAGGGAATTTTAGAATAAAAGGCGACACAGTTGATGTTTTTCCGGGTTATGCTGATATCGCTTACCGCATTCATTTTTTTGGAGACGAAATAGAAGAAATTGAAGCCTTTGATGTCCAATCTTTACAGGTTTTAGAGCGGTACGAACGCCTAAATATTTATCCAGCAAACATATTTGTGACTTCTCCAGAACGATTGAATTATGCTATAGATCAAATTGCACTCGATTTAGGTAAACAAATCGAATTTTTTAATAATATAGGTAAACCGCTTGAAGCTAAACGTTTAGAAGAACGAACCAATTTTGATTTGGAAATGATTAAAGAATTGGGGTATTGTTCGGGTATTGAAAATTATTCCAGATACCTTGACGGCAGAAGTCCAGGAACACGACCATTTTGTCTATTGGATTATTTTCCTGATGATTTCCTCATGATTGTAGACGAAAGCCATGTCACCATTCCTCAAGTTGGCGCGATGTATGGTGGCGACCGTTCTCGAAAAGAAAATCTAGTCGAATATGGGTTTAGACTTCCAGCAGCTTTGGACAATAGACCTCTCAAGCTGGAAGAATTTGAAAATCTTCAGAATCAGGTGGTTTATGTCAGTGCTACGCCAGCAGATTACGAACTTCAAAAAACAGAAGGTGTTTACGTGGAACAAGTGATTCGGCCAACAGGTTTATTGGATCCAATTATCGACGTTCGTCCAAGCGAAAACCAAATTGACGATTTGATTGAAGAAATTCAAATCAGAGTGGACAAAGATCAAAGAACTTTGGTCACCACACTGACCAAGCGCATGGCAGAAGAATTGACAAAATACTTGACAAGAGTGAACATAAAGACACGGTACATTCACTCGGATGTCGATACGCTAAAACGTGTAGAGATTATGACTGATTTGCGAAAAGGAGTTTTTGATGTTTTAGTAGGTGTAAATCTTTTACGAGAAGGTTTGGATTTGCCAGAAGTGTCGCTGGTTGCCATTCTCGATGCGGATAAGGAAGGTTTTTTAAGAAGTAATCGAACACTGACTCAGACAATTGGTAGAGCAGCAAGACATTTGGAAGGAAAAGCCATTATGTATGCGGATAAGATTACGGATAGCATGCAAAAAA
>JAUIFC010000080.1 GCA_030429455.1 Bacteroidia bacterium
AAAGTCAATTTGTTTATGAAATGCCAGAAGATGTAAGAGAAATGTTCAAAAATTCGAATCAAATTACTTTTAATATCAAAAAACGCTATGATGAGACCTTGAATAATGGCGAAAAATCTAAATTGGTATTAGAAGAATCGATTGCACAACACGCTCAAATGTGTATGGAGAATTCTGAAGATGTTTTTGATGCCAGAATATTGGCCAGAGAACTCAAAGATGATATTCAAGATAGAATAAAACAATATTCAAAGTGTATAATAAGAAACACTAAGAATTATAGAGATTGGTTATATGAAGATTATACGCGCAAATTAAGGTCTAAAATCAATGAGCTTTACATGTAATTTACAAAGCACCAAAAATCAAAAATCCATAAATAAGAAATCTTACAAACCTTAGTAATCCAAAAACTAACAAATTACCAAATGGAAATTTTATGATTCCAGCGGCTATGCATGAAATGGCAAAAGGCAGTGGAAGCAAAGCTCCAACTATAATCAACAAACCACCCCACTTACGCATGTTTTTTATATGCTTAGACATTTTTACCTCTAAGTACACAAATACCTTAGGGATGTTGGCTATTCCTCTACCAAAAAAATAGGAAAGCACTCCTCCTAAATAGGACAGAAAAGATAATATGCCTAAAAATAGCCATGGATAATCACTCTTGTCACACCAGGCAATAAAAATCTCTGGAGGGATTAAACCCAATACAGACTCAGAAGCAAAAAATACTGAAAAGACTCCTATTGGATGGAAATTTTCTGTCACATAGATGAGTATATCATTTATATCGATAACAAAAAAATGAATCCCTAATACTATAGCTATAAAAATTAAGATTGGTGGTGTTGCTTTTAGTAAGCTTTTTCCTACGAAATTATAAAAACCAGTGTATGTATAGTACTGATGGAGTAATTTCCATCTCGGTTTTTTTTGAAAACTTTTACTGTCTTGACTCAAATTTACAAGTGTCTTTAACTCTAAGATTTGCAAAAATACTACCTTAATTTATAACAGCCTATTTGTTCACATGATAATAACCATTATATAACTTGATTTTTAGAAATATTAAAAACATAAAAAAGCACAAGTAAATATCTTGTGCTTTGAATTATATAAACATTAAATTAGTTTTTAATTTGTGGGCTGATGCTCTATTTCAATGATTAATTCATTTTCATTTTTATTCAGATCCATTCTAATGTGATCCCCAATACCGATTTCAGAACTTACAATTTTTTCAGCTAATGCATCTTCAATGTATTTTTGAATTGCTCTATTTAAAGGTCTTGCTCCATATTGTTTATCAAATCCTTTTTCAGCAATATATTTCTTTGCTGAATCAGAGAGTTCGAATTTATAACCCATTTCTTCAATTCTGAGGTAAAGCTTGTTTAACTCGATATCAATAATTTTGAAGATATCCTCTTGTTCCAAGGCGTTGAACACCACAACGTCATCAATTCTGTTTAAAAATTCTGGTGCAAAGGCTTTTTTAAGAGCACTTTCGATCACCTTACGGGTATTTTCATCAGCTTGTTCTTTTCTTGCTTTGGTTCCAAAACCTACTCCTTGGCCAAATTCCTTTAACTTTCTAGCTCCAATATTAGAAGTCATAATAATAATGGTATTCCTAAAGTCTATCTTTCTGCCCAAGCTATCCGTTAAATAACCGTCATCTAGTACTTGTAATAACATATTAAACACATCTGGATGTGCTTTTTCTACTTCATCTAGAAGAACAACAGCATAAGGTTTACGTCTTACTTTCTCAGTTAACTGTCCACCTTCTTCATAACCTATGTATCCAGGAGGTGCTCCAATTAATCTAGAAACTGCAAATTTCTCCATGTATTCACTCATGTCTAAACGGATAAGAGCATCATCATTATCAAACAATTCTTTAGCCAATACCTTAGCCAGTTGTGTTTTTCCTACACCGGTTTGACCTAGAAATATGAATGAACCTATGGGTTTGTTTGGATCCTTTAAACCAGCTCTGTTACGCTGAATGGCTTTGGCAATTTTGACCACAGCTTCATCCTGACCAATGACTTTGCTTTTGATGGCCTCAGGTAACAAGGCAAGCTTATTGCTTTCTGTTTTTGCAATTCTATTTACTGGGATTCCAGTAATCATAGATATGACATCTGCAATGTGCTCCTCTGTTACTATTTCTCTATTTTCTTTAGAATGTCTTTCCCATTCTTCCTGAGCAATTTCTAATTGTTGTTCAACATGCTTTTCGTCATCTCTTAACTTGGCTGCTTCTTCGTATTTTTGTTTTTTAACAACCGAGTTTTTCAGAGTTCTTATTTCATCAAGTCTTTTCTCTAAATCCAACACTTTTTGAGGAACTTTGATGTTTGTAATATGTATTCTTGAACCAGCTTCATCAAGTGCATCTATTGCTTTGTCTGGGAGAAACCGTTCTGTCATGTATCTAGATGTCAAATTGACACAGGCTTCTATGGCTTCATCGGTATAAGTGACACTATGGTGATCTTCATATTTAGCTTTTATATTATTTAGAATCTCTATAGTTTCTTCTTTGTTGGTAGGTTCTACAATAATTTTCTGAAATCTTCTTTCAAGTGCGCCGTCTTTTTCTATGTTCTGACGATATTCGTCAAGAGTTGTAGCACCTATACATTGAATTTCTCCTCTGGCTAAAGCAGGCTTAAACATATTGCTTGCATCCAAGCTACCAGTTGCTCCACCTGCACCAACTATCGTATGAATTTCATCGATAAAAAGAATAATGTCATCATTTTTTTCAAGTTCATTCATGACAGCTTTCATACGTTCTTCAAACTGTCCTCTGTATTTTGTTCCCGCTACCAAACTTGCCAAATCCAATGTTACTAGCCTTTTATCATATAAAACACGGGATACCTTTCTCTGTATGATTCTTAGCGCAAGTCCTTCAGCTATAGCACTTTTACCTACACCTGGTTCACCTATTAGTAGAGGGTTGTTT
The DNA here is from genome assembly GCA_030429455.1 of Bacteroidia bacterium. Lineage (GTDB taxonomy): Bacteria > Bacteroidota > Bacteroidia > Flavobacteriales > Flavobacteriaceae > Psychroflexus. Next base: position 2,990 of record JAUIFC010000080.1, read on the forward strand.
TTCTTTCTTCTACTTAGGATTTGAGATACTCGTTCAATCTCTTTTTGTCGACCAACGACAGGGTCTAATTTGCCTTCTTCTGCAAGAGCCGTTAAATCCCGACCAAAATTATCCAATACAGGAGTTTTAGATTTCTTATTGGCAGAAGCTTTTGAAGATTTGCTACTTTCAAATGGGTTCTTAGATTTTTCTTCATCAGAATCCTCTGGTAATGAGCTTGATGTTGGTGATTCTATAAAATCGTCATCCATACCTTTAAATTTTTTGAATTTGTCTTTAACAATGTCATAGTCTATTTTTAGCTTATTAAGAAGCTTAGTTGTCGGATCATTGTCATTTCTTAAAATACAAAGCAATAGGTGAGCTGTATTAATCGAAGAACTTTGAAACAATTTGGCTTCTAGGAATGTAGTTTTGAGAGCCCTTTCAGCTTGTCGTGTGAGATGAAGGTTCTTTTTATCATTTGAGATTCTCACAGGATTTGCCTCAGTTGGATTCAATATTTCTACTTTTCTTCTTAAATAACTTAAATCCACTGCTAAGCTATTCAAGATATCTATAGCCATTCCATCTCCTTCTCTTAACAAACCTAAAAGCAGGTGTTCTGTTCCTATATAACCATGTCCCAAACGCAATGCTTCTTCTTTGCTAAAAGCTATAACGTCTTTTACTTTAGGTGAAAAATTATCGTCCATAATTTTATTTTTTTAGTCTAAATCATAAATCAAGCCACAATAAAAAGCAAATAACAATTTTTTTATGATTTCTAGTGCTAAACAAACGCTAAGTTATCAACTTAAACGCTATAATTATTTGTTAATAAAAAAAATCAAATGTTTATCTTTGTTGGCTTAATTACTTAATAAATCAGTATTTTAGCAAGTTAGTAATTTATAGCTTACAAAATTTAAAATATGGCGGAAAAAGAGCAACTTATACCTATAAACATCGAAGATGAAATGAAGACAGCTTACATAGACTATTCTATGTCAGTGATTGTTTCTCGTGCTTTACCAGATGTCAGAGATGGGTTAAAACCAGTGCACAGAAGAGTTTTATTTGGAATGCACGAACTTGGTATTACTTCTAGTAAATCTTACAAGAAGTCTGCTCGTATTGTTGGTGAAGTTTTAGGTAAATACCATCCTCATGGTGACACTTCGGTTTATGATACGATGGTTAGAATGGCTCAAGAATGGAGTATGAGGTACCAGCTTATAGATGGTCAAGGAAATTTTGGCTCTGTAGATGGAGATAGCCCTGCAGCAATGCGTTATACAGAAGCAAGAATGCAGAAGTTGAGCGAGGAAATGCTTTCGGATATCGAAAAGGATACTGTTGATCATCAATTAAATTTTGATGATACTTTAAAAGAACCTGTTGTACTTCCAACAAGAGTTCCAAATTTGTTGGTCAATGGAGCAAGTGGTATCGCTGTTGGTATGGCGACAAATATGGCTCCTCATAATTTGAGAGAAGTTGTGGATGGCACAATTGCCTACATAGACAACAATGCTATTGAAATAGAGGAATTAACTCAACACATCAAAGCTCCTGATTTTCCAACTGGTGGAACTATATACGGTCATGAAGGCGTAAAAGACGCATACAAAACTGGTAAGGGTAGAGTGGTCATGAGAGCAAAAACCCATTATGAGGAAGTAAATGGGAAAGAATGTATCATTGTGACAGAAATTCCTTACCAGGTCAATAAGGCAGATATGATCAAAAAGACTGCCGACATGATTAACGATAAGAAGATTGAAGGAATATCTCTGATAAGAGACGAGTCTGATAGAAATGGAATGCGTATTGTCTATTTTATTAAAAGAGATGCTATTCCCAATGTCGTCTTGAATACCTTATTCAAATATACAGCACTTCAGTCTAGTTTTAGCATCAACAACATTGCATTGGTTAAAGGTAGACCACAAATGTTAAATCTAAAAGATTTGATAAGTAATTTTGTGGAACATCGTCATGATGTTGTTGTGCGTAGAACAAAATTTGAACTAAAAAAAGCAGAAGATAGAGCTCATATTTTAGAAGGATTAATCATTGCTTCAGATAATATTGACGAAGTAATTGCTTTAATTCGATCTTCAAGCAATGCAGAAGAGGCAAGACAAAAATTGATTGAAAGGTTCAGCTTAACAGAAATACAAGCACGTGCAATTGTAGAAATGCGTTTGAGACAATTAACTGGTCTTGAGCAAGATAAGCTAAGAGATGAATATCAAGAACTGTTGAAAACTATAGAAGATTTAAAAGATATTCTTGCCAGCGAAGATAGAAGAATGACAATCATTAAAGACGAGCTTCTAGAAATAAAGAATAAATATGGTGATGAGAGACGTTCTGTGATCGACTATGCTGGAGGCGATGTAAGCATTGAAGACATGATTCCAAATGAAAAAGTTGTGATCACGATTACACATGCCGGATACATCAAAAGAACAGCTCTATCAGAATACAAAACCCAAAGTAGAGGAGGAGTTGGTCAAAAAGCTTCTAATACAAGAGACGAAGACTTTTTAGAATATATTTTTGTTGGTACAAACCACCAATACATGCTATTTTTTACCAATAATGGCAAATGTCATTGGATGAGAGTCTATGAAATTCCAGAAGGTAGTAAAACATCTAAGGGAAGAGCCATTCAAAATTTAATAAATATAGATAAAGGAGATAAAATAAATGCCTTTATCTGTACACAAGACTTAAAAGACAAAGACTACGTTAATAGCCATTATGTCCTTATGGCTACTAAAAAAGGTCAAGTTAAAAAAACAGCCCTAGAACAATATTCTAGACCTCGTACTAATGGAATTAATGCCATAACGATAAGAGAAGATGACGAGTTATTATCCGCAAGTTTAACAACAGGTGATAGTGAAGTTATGTTGGCTTTACGGAGTGGGAAGGCGATAAGATTTGAAGAGTCTAAAACCCGACCAATGGGCAGAACTGCTTCAGGTGTAAGAGGTATAACCCTTGATAATCAGGATGATGAAGTAGTTGGAATGATAATTGTCAACAATCCCACAGAAGATACTGTTCTTGTAGTTTCTGAAAAGGGATATGGTAAACGAACCTATATAGACGACCCAGAAACTGGTGATCAGATTTATAGACAAACCAACAGAGGCGGAAAAGGTGTTAAAACAATAACCATTACGGAAAAAACTGGTCATTTGGTCTCAATGAAATCGGTAACCGATCAAGATGAGTTAATGATTATCAAAAAATCGGGCGTTGCCATTCGAATGTCTATGAAAGATATTAGAACTATGGGAAGAGCAACTCAAGGTGTAAAACTTATAAATCTCAAAGAAGGAGATGCTATCGCTGCTGTTGCCAAAATAGTAGCAGAAAATGAAGAAAATATTGAAAACGAAAATTAATTAAAACAAACACAACTAAAATGAAAACCAGAATTATTTCAATTTTAATAGCTCTATTATCAATTTCGGCTTTTGCACAGAAAAAAGAAATAAAAAGTGCAAAAAGTGCTGTTGAAGATGAAAACTATGAAGAAGCTAAAGCATTGCTAAAGCAAGTAGAAGGAACTTACAAAAATGAAAAATCAAGTTGGCAATCGACCTATTTAATTACAAAGGGAAATGCGTATTTGGGCGCAGAAGACGGATTGAAAGCTTCGATTGAAGATTTGAAAACTGCCGCAGCTTCTTTCAAAGAAGCTCTTGAATTAGGAAGTAACAATGCAGAAAGCGAAGCTGGAATACAAAAGGTAAAAGCAGCTTTGGTCAATAGTGCTGTTGCAGATCAAAAACAAGAAAAACACATGGTAGCTTCCAATAAGTTATATGAAGCATACAAATTGGAATCAGATACGTTGTACTTATATTATGCTGCTTCTAGTGCTGTAGCTGGTAGAGATTATAAAAAAGCACTTGAGCATTATGAGTCTTTATTGGATATGAATTACGATGGGTCTCAATTATTAATTCAAGCCGTAAATGTTGAAACCAATGAATTGGAAACTTTTCAAAGTGAATTATTAAGAAAAGCTGCCGTACAATCTGGTACTCACAAAGATCCACAAGAAAATCGAACGCCATCCAGAACGGGTGAAATAGCTAAAAATATTTCATTAATTTATATCGAGTTAGACCAACCGGAAAAGGCAAAAGATGCTATGGTAAGAGCAAAAAAGGAAAACCCAACCGATACAGGGCTCTTACAAGCAGAAGCAGATTTATATTACAATCTTGGCGATATGGGGAAATATAAAGAAATAATGACTTCTATTTCTGAAATGAGTCCAAATGACCCTGTGATTTTTTATAATTTAGGTGTAAGTGCAGAGAAATTAGAAGATTTTGAAAACGCAAGAAAGTATTATGAAAGATCTATCGAAATTGATCCAACCTTTGCTAATTCTTATAACAACATTGCAAGTCTTATTTTAGCTAAAGATAGAGATATAACAGAAGAGATGAATAGTTTAGGAATGTCTTCTGCAGATGCTAAAAAATATGATGAATTAAAATTGAAAAAAATTGAAATCATTAAAGAAGCAATCCCTTATCTTGAAAAAACCATTGAGCTAAGTCCAAATAACATAAATGCCATGAAATATTTAAGAAGTATTTACCAACAGACTGGAGAAGACGACAAAGCGGCAAAAATCACAGAAATGTTACAATCTAAGGAATAGATAACTATTAATAAGAATAATGTAAAACTCCTGTTTTGATAAAAAGCAGGAGTTTTATTTTTATACAGGTCATAGAGCTTAATACATTCTATAGCTTCTTTTACATCATGAACTCTTAAAATATGAGCTCCATTTTGTAAGGCCAAGGAATGTAGGGCAGTAGTCCCATTTAGAGCTTTGTCTGGTGTAGTGTTTAATGATTTATAAATCATAGATTTTCTTGAAATACCGCAAAGCAAGGGCTTTCCAAGAAATTTCAAAATTTCAAAATTTCTTAACAGCTCAAAATTTTGACTAATGTTTTTTGCAAACCCAAATCCAGGATCGATAATAATATCGTTAATTCCTTTTGACGCAGCAATTTGAATTCTTTCATGAAAATATTGTTTTATTTCTTCAACCAAGTCATCATAATGACAATGGTTTTTCATTGTTTGAGGTGTACCTTTCATGTGCATCATGATATAAGGTACTTTATACTTTGCAACAATATCAAACATTTTAGGGTCTAGAAGTGATGCAGAAATATCGTTGATAATAGAAGCATTTATTTGCAATGCTTCTTCCGCAATTTTACTTCTGAAAGTATCAACAGAGATAAATATTTCAGATTGATATTCTTTTTGAATAAGTTTTAAAATTGGAAGAAGTCTTCTTTTTTCTTCATCAATTGAAATATTATCTGCTCCTGGCCGAGAACTGTATGCGCCAATATCAATAAATGTTGCCCCTTCATTTATCATTTTTTCAACCTGAAGTAGTATTGTCTTTTCAGATTTGTACATTCCTCCATCGTAGAAAGAATCAGGAGTAAGATTCAAAATCCCCATGACTCTAGGAATATTTAAATCTATAAGATGTCCATTGCAATTTATAGTCATCTAACTATTTAAGGTTTAGAGTGTAAGAAATCTCTAAGATTTAACGCATTATAGTTTCTTTTCTGTCTGGTCCAACAGAAACAATCTTGATATTTACGTCCAAATAATTTTCAATAAATTTGATATATACCTTTAGTGTATCTGGCAATTCCTCAAAACTAGTCAATTTGGTAATGTCCTCTTTCCAACCTTCAAACTCTTCGTAAACTGGTTCTAAGTCCTCTGCTTCAAGATTGTAAGGTAAATGATGTATTTGATTCCCATTATAATTATAGCTTGTACAAACTTTTAGAGTATTTAATCCGCTGAGAACGTCTGCCTTCATCATCATAAGATTTGTTACCCCGTTTACCTGAACAGCATATTTTAAGGCTACCAAATCTAACCATCCACAACGCCTAGGTCTTCCTGTCGTGGCACCAAATTCATGACCTATTTTGGCCATATGTTTGCCATTGTCATCAAACAATTCTGTTGGGAAAGGACCGCTGCCAACTCTAGTTGTATAAGCTTTGAAAATCCCGAAAACCCTTTGTATTCTGTTTGGTGCAATTCCCAGTCCTGTACAAGCACCTGCGGCAGTAGTATTGGAAGATGTCACAAAAGGATATGTTCCAAAATCGATATCCAATAAAGATCCTTGTGCGCCTTCGGCCAAAATGTTTTTTTCATTTTTGATGGCATTATACAAGTATTCTTCAGAATCAATAAACTTTAAGGACTTGATTTTTTCTATCGCCTCAAAAAATTCAGTTTCCAATTCTTCCAAATCATATTGTACATCAACATCGTAAAAGTTAATGAGCGCTTGGTGTTTAGTTGCTAGATTTCTGTATTTTGTTTTCCAATTATCAAATTCTAAATCTCCAATTCTTATTCCATTTCTGCCTGTTTTGTCCATGTATGTTGGACCTATCCCTTTTAAGGTTGAGCCGATTTTTGCTTTGCCTTTGGACGTTTCAGAGGCGGCGTCTAAAAGTCTATGTGTTGGCAAAATAAGATGCGCTTTGCGTGAGATTAACAAACAGTCTTGATAATTTACATCGTATTTATCTAGAGCCTCAAGTTCTTTTTTGAAAATTACCGGATCTATCACTACTCCATTGCCAACAACATTTATGGCCTTAGGGTGAAAAATGCCAGAAGGTATGGTATGCAAAACATGCTTTATACCGTTAAATTCTAAGGTATGTCCTGCGTTTGGACCACCTTGAAACCTTGCAATGATGTCATATTTCTGTGTTAGGTAATCTACAATTTTACCTTTTCCTTCGTCTCCCCATTGTAATCCTAGAAGTAGGTCTATATTCATAATGTATTATTCCTCTGTTGATTTATTTTTTGTTCCGTAAAAGTATAAGGTATGTTTTTCAATAGTAATATCAAACACTTCTTCAATTGTTTTTTTAATGCTTTGAATTCTAGGATCGCAAAACTCTATCACTTCATCAGAATCTGTTAGAATTACATGATCGTGTTGTTTATCAAAATAAGATTTTTCATATTGAGCTTGAGGCGCACTTCCAAATTGGTGTTTTCTCACAAGTCCGCACTCGAGCAATAAATCCAAAGTATTGTATAGCGTTGCTCTACTAACCCTGTACTTTTTGTTTTTCATGGTTATGTACAGCGATTCTATATCAAAATGATTTTGATTTTCATAAATCTCTTTGAGAATAGCGTAACGCTCAGGTGTCTTTCTTTGTTTATTTTCTTCTAAATATTTGGTAAAAACATTTTTTACAATGGCCTGATTGCTTTGATTGAATTCTTTGATGCTTTCCATGATTGCAAATTTATACTTTATTCACGGCTTACTTTTAGAATACCTTCAATTTTTTTCAACTTATCTATGAGATGATTTAAATTTCTATTGTTTTTTATAGATACTGTTATTATACCATTAAAAACACCACCATTACTTTTTATATTTAACTCTTTCATATTAACATGTAGTGTATTGGATATCAAATCAGTAACCTTGTTTACTATTTCTATATCATCTAAACCGTTAAGACTAATTTTAGCACTGTAATCTTCTTGTGTGGAATCTATCCATTTTGCCTTCATGATTCTGTAGGCGTAATTGCTTTGAAGTTGCAAAGCATTGGGACAAGTTTTTTTATGAACCTTAATTCCTTCGTTCACAGTAAGAAAACCAAAAACTTCGTCACCTGGAATAGGATTGCAGCAGGTCGCTATTTTATAATCAAAAACTTCTTCATCTTCACCAAAAACCAATTGGTCATAATTGGATGTAATTTCGTCTTTATTTACATCTTCTGGTTGTTTAGAATTTCTTCTAATTTTCGATTTTATAAAAGATACTAGGGCATTATTTTTTTGAGAGGCATAGTCTTTAATGTCTTTATTATCGATATGCCCATTGCCAACTCTGTAAAATAAATCCAAACTTGTTTTAAGCTTAAAATGATTGACCATTTCATTAACGGTTTTTTCATTTAGCTGGATTCGTTGTGACCTCAACTTTCTCCTTAAGGTTTCTTTTCCTTCAATAGCGATTTGCTTTTTAGTTTCTTTAAGTGCTGCTTTGATTTTTGACCTGGCTCTTCCTGTAGTTACAAAATCAAGCCAGTTTGAAGAGGGCTTGGCACTTTTGGAGGTTATAACTTCAACTTGGTCTCCACTTTTTAAAATATGGCTTAAAGGTTTTAGTTGACCATTAACCTTTGTTCCTCTAGTACTTAAGCCTACATCTGTATGGATATTAAAAGCAAAATCTAATGCCGTAGCACCTTTCGGCAGCGATTTTAAATCGCCATTTGGGGTAAAAACAAAAATTTCCTTTGAATAAAGGTTCAATTTGAATTCTTCTACAAAATCGACAGCATTAACACTTTCATTACTTTCTAGAGCTTCTTGAAGTTTAGAAAGCCATTGGTCCATGCTTTGTTCTACTTTGTGGTCTTTGTTTTTGTATTTATAATGCGCGGCATAACCCTTTTCTGCAATTTCATGCATCCTTTCACTACGTATCTGAACCTCAACCCATCTCCCTTCAGGTCCCATAACAGTGATGTGAAGTGCTTCGTATCCTGTTGATTTTGGGGCTGCTATCCAGTCCCTTAGCCTTGTTGGGTTAGGCACAAAGAACTCTGTAACAATGGAATAAATCTTCCAAGCAAGAAACTTTTCATTTGCTCTATCGGACCTGTAAACAATCCTAATTGCAAATTTGTCATAAATTTCTTCGTAGGTTATGTTTTGAGCTATAATTTTTCTTCTTATCGAATAGATGGATTTGGGTCTCCCTTTAATGGTATAGCTGAGTCCTTCTTCATCCAATGCCGTCCTGATAATGTCAGAAAAATCCTTTATGTATCTGTCTTGTTCTTCTTTGCTTTCTTTAATCTTTAGTGCAATGTCATTATAAACATCTGGTTCTGTATATTTTAAACTTAAATCTTCAAGTTCTGTTTTAATATTGTATAAACCTATTCTATGCGCAAGTGGTGCATAAATATAAAGTGTTTCTGAAGCAATTTTTACTTGTTTATCCGGTCGCATAGAGTCCATAGTTTGCATATTATGAAATCTATCCGCTATTTTAATAATGATGACTCTTATGTCGTCATTTAATGTCAATAGCATTTTTCTGAAATTCTCTGCCTGAAGGGAGATATCACCTTCCTTACTCATTTTGGAAATTTTGGTCAATCCATCTACGATTTTTGCAATGGTTTCGCCAAAAAGTTGTTCGATATCTGCAAGCGTGTATTCTGTATCTTCTACAACGTCATGTAAAAGTGCAGAGGCTATAGAAGTGGCATCAAGTCCAATCTCTGAAGCAACAATCTGAGCAACAGATATTGGATGAAAAATATAAGCTTCTCCCGACTTTCGCCTTTGATCTTTATGGGCTTCTAGAGCAACATTAAATGCTTTCCTTATCAAAGATTTATCTTCCTTGGTAAGACTTCTGTAACTTATTCTAAGGAGTTTTTTATATTCCTTTGAAATTTCTTTGTTTTCGTTATCTAAAAACTCTTGATCAAACATAGAACTAAATTATGAAAAAAATGATTAGTTAATTGCTATTTTCCAATAATTATTTTAAACAAAAATTAGTCCATCTTAATCAAGTAAAAATCATTAATTTTTGAGTACAAAATAATTCGTTCATCTTAAAATTAACATGTTATTAAACAACTCCTTTTTTCTTAACACTGCCTATATCTTTTCATAATGTTGGTTTTAATTCTTTTGAAATTTTTATGCCTTTTTTTGTAAAAACGATTTGATTGAATAAGAAAAGGCAAGTAGAATTAGTAGTTATCTCGGATGTACATTTAGGGACATTTGGCTGTCAGTCGAAGGAGCTCTTTTCCTATTTAGATAGCATTCAGCCTAAAAAACTTATTCTTAATGGCGATATCATTGATATTTGGCAATTTAGAAAAAGTTACTTTCCAAAATCGCATCTTAAGGTATTGCAGAAAATCGTTTCAATGTCCACCGAAGGTACAGAAATCATTTACCTTACGGGAAATCATGATGAATTTTTACGAAAATTTAGTGACGTAAAAATTGGTAATCTTACCTTAGTAGACAAAATAGTGTTGAACTTAGATGGTAAAAAAGCTTGGGTTTTTCATGGAGATGTTTTCGATGTCTCTATACAAAACGCAAAATGGCTAGCTAAATTAGGTGGTTGGGGTTATGATTTTTTGATACTATTAAACCAGTTTATCAATTTTTGGCTGATCAAGTTTAAAAAAGAAAAATATTCCTTGTCTAAGAAAATTAAGAATAGTGTAAAAAAAGCAGTCAAATATATCAATGATTTTGAAACAGTTGTTGCTGATCTAGCAATAGAAAATGGTTATAAATTTGTAATCTGTGGACATATTCATCATCCTCAAATTAAAAGGATAGTGAATAAAAATGGAACTTGTTTGTATCTTAATTCTGGTGATTGGATTGAAAATCTTACTGCTTTAGAATATAATGACAAACGTTGGTCTTTGGTAAAATTTCAAGAATTGGGTTTAGTTACTTCCGAAGATTCCACAGAAAAGCCTATTCCAAAAGACATCTTAACAGCAATAACTGTTTTGTCGAATAAAAAATAATTTTCAAATATTCTTTAATACAATTTATCAACATTTGAAGCTATAAGTCTTATTCAATTAATCTTCTTTTTTTTTGATTAGCGTATAAAACAAAAAAGGCAAGATTAAAACTACGCCTGTGATAAACGACTTATTTGTTAAATCTTCAAATGTAAAGTTGTAGTAATCGTTATAAATATCACTTCCTAAAACAATCCATAACATAAGAAAACCTAGAAATGCAAGCATAAATAGGAGGTAAGGTACGCTTTTTTTTATTTTCTTGAAGCCAGACATAATGTGTTAAAGGTAGTCAATTTTATCTAAAAATCTTAAAAGTGAAAAAGAATATGGACAAAGAACATTTTCTTGTCAATCATCAATTCCAATTTAGGTCGACTTTTATTTTATCCTTAATCAATCTAATGTTGTGATGATTATCTTTTAGCTAAAAAGTCTTATTGTTGAATTAAGAGTGATAAACAAAATATTCTGGCATAGACTGTCAATTCAATATTAGCCAATTGAATTTTCATTTGAAAAAAAAATCAGTGTTGAAAGTTTTTCTTTTATAAAAACGCATCATTACAGTTGATAGTGATTGGAATAATTCTTTGTAATTTGAAATAGTTATAAATTTAAAGTTTTACAACTTTTTTCGTCAGTTTTCCAAAATCTCCTTCGAATACAATAAACAGTATTCCTTTCCAATTCAGATTTAAATCTAGGTCAATTATTCCATGTCCATTGCTTATTCTGTTTTTATAAAGAGTTTGTCCCAAAGTGTTTACCACAGTAATGTCTATTGGGCCTTGAATATGATTCAAAGTGAACGAAACTTTATTTCTAGCGGGATTTGGATAAGGTGCAGAAATATTATGTTGAGCCCAATCTTGAACATTTAGCGAATTTACTTCCGTTGTCCAATAACCTTGAGGCGCTACAATTGGTCTGCTAATTTGTTTTCCAGAATTTGATTCTGCCCAAATATAATAATCAATATCATTTGAATTTGTTGAAATTGGAATGTTGGTCGTCCATTGATCTCCACTTACAAAAGACATTATGGTTTCATTAAAAGTTGTAGCTCCTTCTTCTCTCCAAAACACTTTAGCTTCGTTTATGCCTGAGTTGTGTTTTACAGTGGCATCGATGGTGATACTTGAGCCAGCATTTACCATATCAACAGGTTGATGCACAATCCACAATGGTTCTGAAACTCCAATGGTATGCGTAATGCAATGTATCGCACCTCCAAGCGCTATAAGATTTTCTCCTGTGTTGTCTACATCTATGCCTACAATATTATAACCCGGTAATAATTCTTGATATTTGGCTAAAGCTGGTCCATCTACAGAAGGTCTATACGTCGGTACAATTACAGATTTATTTAAAAATAAAGAATTACTATAAGTTCGATAATAGCCACCATTATCAGGGTAAAGTCCTGAAATACTTGGAGGTGCATCAATCCACTCGATGTCGTAAGGTGTGCCAAAAGGTGATAAATGATTGTTTAACACGTATTGAATATTTGCTTGAATTTGAGGTCCATCAGCCACACCATTGGGATATCTACTAACCAATATTGTTTCTTCGTCCAACAATTTCATATGCATATCAATATGATGTATGCCATCATAGGGAAGCGTAGGCATTTTTATGTACTCGGTAATGCCCATATAATTCAGCATGATATTGTCTATATCTGCTTCTGTTTTTGCCGAAACACCGTAAGGATTACCCGATTCATTTTCTTCTAAAATCAATTCTGACGCAAAGGCATTTCCTAAACCGTCGGACATATAATTTCCTCCTGTATTCACCAGATCGTCTGTTCCAGAATTGGTTACATAAATAGGATCGCCAATATAATTGGCGTGATGTGTTGGAATAACATTGTCCAATGGTCGTGGCCTATTGTAAATCCAGTCGACTAACGCCCGTTGTCCAATGTCGTTGGAATAAATTGTATTTCCTCCATAGTCTCTTATCCAAATGGAATTGGAACCTACATTTAAAAACGTAATTCTAGACAAATCTATGCCAAAACTTGTGAGATAAGATGCTACTGAGGATTGGTTCTGAGTGACAATAATTACTTTGCATTCGGTAATACCAACTTGTACGATTTGTCTTAATATGTTTTGAAAACTAGACGTCCAACGAATCACCAAATACTCAACTTCTTCCCATTCCGCAGCCGCTCTTGCCATGCGGGAAACCGGGCCAGCACCTCGCTGCCGGCATCACCATACCAGGCGTATCCGTTCGACTCCGGCGGCAGTTCCTCCAGCGAATACACGGCGTGCTCCGCGTTTCGCTCGACGAACATCGGGCGCCCGGTTTCCAACTCGTAAAACCGCGCCCAGATCGGTCCGGCGCCCTCCTCGTCGACGAGCTCGAGCCGCCGCATGTGGAAGCGCTTGCCGTAGATCGCGTTGCGCTTGAACCATGCGTGCGCCGCCCCGACCGCCCGCCGGATCTCGTCCGTGCGCGGACCGTGCGCCATCAGATAGAGAACGACACCCGCGCTCTCGCTGCCGCTCAACGAAGCCCACTCGAAGCTCCGCGCCATGGCAGGACGCAGCGTCAGCGGGTCGTGCTGCGCGCACCACACCGTGGGTTTCCCGTCCT
>JAUIFC010000081.1 GCA_030429455.1 Bacteroidia bacterium
CAAAGTATATAGTTTTGTTTAGGGTTTCATTAGATTTAAAAAATATTTTTGCTTTTGTTGTCATTTCTTCCTTGTTCCACCAAAGTGCTGGCGCTTCTACAATAAATGCATCAAACAAGCCTGGGCTATCCATAAGTGTAAAAACACTAAACAGGCCTCCAAAAGAATGTCCTTCCAAAATACGATAGGGATGTGTTCTGTAATTGGCTTCTATATAAGGGATCAATTCCTTACTTAAAAAACGAAGAAACTTTGGGGCACCGCCACTTTGTGGAATTCCTACATTTCCTACGCCACCATATGCATCCTGTCCGGCATTAGATGGGGTTAAATCTCTAGACCTGTCTAAACTCTCTATACCAACAACAATTAAAGGAGAAATTAACCCTGATTCTGTCAAGAGTTCTATAGTACCTATAGTATGTTTTATGTTTCCTAAACCATCCAATACATAAATAACTGGATAATTAGCTTGGCTATCATCATATCCAACTGGAAGTGAAATGATAACGGGGCGTTCTTCATTTAATACTTCTGATTTTAAAATATACTGCTTCCCGAGCCCCAAAAGCTCATTGTTTGGTGTCAACTCGATTTTTTCGGCTAATTGCGCATGTATACTTAATTGAAAAACAGAAAATATATATAGTAGTAGTATTTTTTTCATTGTTTATAGTATTAGATTATAGTTATTATTTTGTTTGTTGTATTTTTAAAATTTGATGCTACTTATTCTTTAGTGTTTACATAAACATCTGTAACAACATTTTGCTTTGGGCTAAGTTGATTTTTCGCATGACTAAGATTTAATTTGTTATCTCGCTTTTTCAATCTCCTTTTTAATAGGATCAAATTCCACCCAATAAATATTTCCCACATTTTCATTTCCTCGATGAAAGAATAAATACTTACCATCTGGTGATACACTAGCGGCCATTTCAGTTTGCTCAGTATTTATTTTAGGTCCTAGATTGTAAGGCTTTGTCCATTTACCACTTTTGTTAAAGCTTATATATAAATCACTTTTTCCATAACCTGATTCACTTTTAAAATCAAAGATCATGTAACTTTCATCTGGGGCGATGAATGAGTGGGCTATCCATTTTCCAAGAGAATTAATTTCATTTCCTATTCGATCAATACTTTTGTATTGTTCATCTTCTTTTATTGATTTATAAATCACCCAATCTTCTGGTTTATCTCCTTTTTCTCCAGTAGTAAAGTATAGATTCTCATTTCTTGAAGAAGTTAAATACATGATGATGGATTTTTCAATAAACGGACGTTCTAACGGAACTGGATAACTCCATCCATTCTGAGCTTTATTACTGTACCATTGGTGTAATCCAGATGATTTGATTGTATCGTTCAAGGGTCTTGTGCTTCCAAAAAATAGTTTATCTCCTTTAGGACTGATATGAGGTTCAAAATCCCAGCCTTTAGTTGCTGTAAAAAATGCGGGTTTTGGATTCGACCATTTACCATCAACCAATTTCATGGTATATATTTTATTGTCTTCACCTAATTTCCTTCGTGTAAAAAATATTTCGTCCATATTAGGGCTAAAGGTGATGGCAAACTCATAGCTATCAGTCGAAATAATCCCTTTTCCAAAAATCAAAGGGATATCTGTTGGAATATTTTTATCTAACAGTATCAAATTAGACGGAGTTTCTTTGGTACAAGAAAACAAAAGGGACACTAAGAATAGAAAAGTTAAATTGAAAGTTTTCATTATTTGATTTTTGTAAATAATACATTTTTAGCTCTACTACTCGATACTTAAAAGGCTATCTATTTTAGCGGTTATGCGATGGATGTTTATTTCGTCACTAATGTTTTGAGCAGATATAGTTTTAACACATAAAACGAGTAAGAAAGATACTATTGATTTTAAGTTTATTTTCATTGTTACACTTATTGCTTGGTAAATAGGTAAACATCTGCTACACCACTTTGTTCAAGACCTAGTTGATTTTTCTCAAGGTCAAAAATGAAGTTTGCACCTATCTCTACATTAGTGAATGTATGTTTTCCCTTGTAAACCAATGGTTCTTTTGGGTTGTCGTTTAACTGTGTATACAAGACTTTATTTTCTCGGCTTACGGTAAATTTTCCGGATCCTTCATTGGCAGCATAAACCCCAACATACTTTTCAAGTTCACTCGCTATAATTTCAACATGGTCAAAATTGGGAAGCTCAAAAGGCTCATTGAAATAACACTTCAACACATCTGTTAGCAAGTTGTTTATGGTGTAATCGATGGCATTAGATGAAATGGCAATGGCCAGTTTTTCTTTAGGAATATAAATGGATATCGAGTGGAAAGCATCAATATGGCCACCATGTCCGAACCCTTTTTTATCCTTATGGTTAAATAGCATAACACCCATACCATGGTTGTCTTTGATTGCGGTCATTACATTGAGCGATTCTTTTGAAACTATCTTCTCATTGAAAAGCGCCTCCATAAACATATTGAGATCGCTAGGGTTTGAAACAATTGAGCCACTTCCTAAAGCAATGGATAGGTTCGTTTCTGGGAATTCAATCCATTTGTCCTTAAGGCTATATGAATAAGATTCGTTATTGCTGATAGTAATTTTTCCACCCGAATAGGTGTTTGTTAACCCTAATGGTTTAATTATTTTCTCTTGTAAAAGGTCTTCATAGGGCAATTCATAAACCGCTTCCAAAATTTGAGATAGTAAGAAATAATTTGAGTTACTATACTCATTACTGCTACCAGGTTCAAAGTTGCTTTCATAATTGCTGATTATTTTTAGCATATCTTCCCTGGATTTGTGCTCTGTGCGATAGTCGAAAAACGTTCCGTCCTTTGTGAAGCTAGGGATTCCACTTCTATGGTTCAATAAATTACTAATCGTTATTTTATTTGCATTTTCAATTGCCGGAAAATAATTGTTTAGGGTTTGAGTGATGCTTAATTTATTTTCCTCTATGGCTTTAAAGACCATAGTCGCTGTAAACATTTTGGTGATTGAGGCAATTCTGTATTTGGTAGCATTTGTAGTTGCCTTTTGATTTTCTACATCATCATAACCAATGGCTTTTGAGTAGATAACTGACCCTTCCTGAGACATGGATATATTACCCATAAACTTGTTGTTTTTATGAAGTACATCAAACAAATCATTGAGTTTTTCTTTAAACGGTTTTTCATTAAATGCTACTTCTGAATCTTTTGAATCACTTTTATTTCCGCAAGAGCATAGTAGTGCGATACATGCTACTAATAGTAAATATTTATTTTTCATTTTTTTTAGTTTATGTTCGTTCAATATTTTTTTAAGATGCTTTAAATCAGCTAGTTTCTATTGCTTTTATCACTGTTAATTGTTGCTGACAATAGGATAAACGCCAAGCCAAATCCTACTACTCCAATATTGATTCCTAATACAGTTTTTTCACTTCCATCTAAATATTTCATAGAACCTCCGTACAAATTCTGCAGCGAATAAGCCAATAAAAATCCACCAGTAACCAGCATGCTCAACAGAATACTAGTTTTCAACTCATTTTTTACCCAAACCAACCATAGGCAGAGTATACCTATGGCGGAGTTGGTGATAAGTTGCCATACTTCATGAATTTTGGCATGTGGTGTCCAATCCGGATTAAATACATGGGTATCATTAATTTCCAGAATAGGGACTGCAACAGCATACAAGAGAATGACGAATGAAATGGTGAGTTTTTTTATAATCATCTCGAATGGCTTAGTTCCAAATTCCTGTTTCAGCAGTTTGTTTTGCATAGGTTTCAAAGTCTTTAGCTGGTCTGCCTAGTACTATGGGCACATCATCCGAAACGACTTGGTTTTCAGGGTTACCTAATACTTCCTTAAATAAATACCCAAACAACCAAACATAGGAATCCGGTAATCCCGCTTGTCGCATGCCATCTTTAAATTCATCAATAGAAATGGGGACAAACTGAATGTGCTTATCTCTAGCTTCAGCCATGATAGCTACAACTTCTTTAAAGGTTCTTTTTTGAGGACCTGTAACGGTTATGGTTTGTCCATTATACGAATCATCAATTAAAACTTTAGAAACGATGTCAGCAATGTCATCTGCATCAACGAATGGAATTTCTGCCTCTGGCATCGGCAAAGCCACAACACCATTTAGGACAAATTCTAAAAAGGCCCCTTCACTAAAATTTTGATTGAACCATGAGGCTCTAACTAAGGTGTAGTTTAGTCCTGAGTTGGCGACGATATCTTCACAAGCTTCGGCTTCGGTTTCTCCTTTACCAGACAACAAGACTACTTTTTCCAATCCAGCTTCCAAGGCTTTTTTAGTCAAACCTGTTATGGCATCTCTAGAACCGGGAACCGCTAAATCCGGATAATACACGATATACGCTCTATCCATATCTTTTAAAGCTGCATCATAGGTGTCTGGATTTTCCCAATCAAAAGCTGGTTCTGTTTTTCGTCCAACAACTCTTACGTTGTGGCCTAATTGTGTTAAATTTTGGGCGACTCTGCGACCTGTTTTTCCGGTTCCTCCGATAACTAAAATGTTTTCTGTTTTCATGTTTTCTGTTTTTAAATGGGGATAATTATGATGTAAATTCTTTAATCTTCTTTAGTTTACTTTTTTTGATCATTCCTTTAATGAATCCGATAAACCAAGGGACACTATATCCCTTTTTGTATAAATGTTCTCCGCCAAATTGATAGATGGCTGAGTTTCCTTTAATTCCATGGCCATCTAACAAGCGGTTGTAAAAATTGAACAGGCATCCAATCAAAATAACATCTTGTAGGTCTTTTTCAGACCATCCAGCAGCATATACTGCTTCAGCATCCTCTTGAATGAGTTTACTAGAACTTAGTGTTAACTTCTTCAGATACTTGAAGATTGGTTTTTCATTTTCGTTAATGGGTGCTGCATCAATATCTTCGATAAGCGCTTCAATTACTTTAGTGTCTACTCCAAAGTTTTTAGCTACCGCAGCATGAGACCCATAACAAAAAGCACAAGCATTTAATCCGGATACATAAGCTGCAAATACTTCTTTTTGAGCATTAGAAAAGTTCGATTCGCCTCTCATAATTTGTTGTGAGGCTTTGTCTAATGACCCCAATCGTTTTCGATCGTTCCAAGTGATATCTGTGATATCTGACAATTCGTCTAAATGTTTAAAAAATGACATAGTTTTAGTTTAGTTTTTAAGCTTTTTTATTCCTAATTGGATGTACCAATACAGCATGGCTATGGCTAAAAATTCAAAACCAATAAGCCAAAAGCCTAGATCTGTAAAAAATTGATAGTAGGAACCACCGTTTGGAAGGATGAATACAGGTACCGTAATTAAGGCATCTAAAGCAGCTGCAGTTAAAAAGAAGGTCTGGCCTACCCAATAGCCATGTGTGCTTGTATCTTTTTTGTAATACTGTTTTGTTCCAAACCAGACCAATGGCATTACAGCAATAAAAAGAAGCATATTGGCTTGTTGTTGTGCATCCTCTATAATGGTGATCGTAAAGGAGAGGTTATAAACACTGACTCCAATAGTCCAGATGATAATTCCGATAGTGATTGCTCTTAAATGTTTCATAATTGTTCGTTTTTTGATGTTGATTAATAAAATTTAATGTGATTTTATTTATTGAATAGCATACCAATAACCAGTAATGCAAATGCGGTAAATGAGCATACGGTACGTATCATATGCCAGCGGTTCCAGGGCTGCTCAAAGGTTTTTCGTAATTCTGTTAACTCCACGTTAGAAGCAGTTTCTAATACCGTTTTGTCTAATATTTCATTAAGAGGGACGTTCTTAAAAATAGTGACCAGACCTACGCCTGTAAAAAACAGAATTGCTGCAACCAAATAAGAAGTAAATGTGAACTGACTTGAATTTTTGAATACAAAGGCATTTATAAATAACAACAAACTAGGACCCATAAATACAATGAGAAAACTAGGGTTGATGATGGCTCTGTTCATCGCTTGAAATGCTTTTAAAAATCCTAAGTCATCTAACCGACCTAACCCCGGTGTTACGGCATTGGACCAGGTAAAGCATAATCCTGCAGTAAGACCAGTAAATAGTATACTGACTAATAATACGATCATTTTAAAGTTGATTTCCATTTTGATTATATTTTAGGGATGTTATCCAGGTTAATAAGTCTCGTGAAAATTTTATGACGATTACCATCATAGAATGCATTAATTAATTTGATGGTACAAAGATGTGAAGTGTTCAAAATGAATTTTTGACACTTAAAGTCAATCTTTTGACATTTTACGCCAAAAGGTGATTTATTAAATGGTTATTAGAATATTATTGAATTTTCATGTATTTGCGAATAAATCATACATTAGATTACAACACTTTCTAAGTATTTGAGAATGTCAGTTAATGAACGATAAAGACAGCCAAAAATAGGTTGGAACCTAAGCTAACTGCTCTTATTGCATTATAAATAAGTTAAAATCAAACATTGGCTTAGTAAGACATTGTAAACTAAATAATTTAAAATATTATCTTCTGAATAAATTAAAATTCACTAACTTTTCTTTTTTGCATCGCCCAAAAAAGAAACAAAAAAGTCTAGGCTTACAAATCTTTATCTAAATTTATCATTCGATGCCTAAATTTTATGAACTCGCTTTCACGTTTCTATTTTAAAAGGACAACTCCGTTTAGCTCAAACAGCATAAAATTTTTTAACGGCATCTTCATTTCAAATTTTACGATAAATTTTTGTATGCCGATTAATTCCATTCTTACTTATTTCTAAAAAAGTAATTTTTCTAGCCAAATTGAATAGCTTCAAGTAAGAGGAATATCATCTATTTAACATATGACCCTATTTTATGAATAACCAATCTATCTATAAGTAATCAATTAATATTAAAAAGCTTTTCTAAATTCTGATGGTGTGTGGTCAGTCCATTTCTTAAAAGCGCGATTGAAAGCGCTTTGTTCGGAAAAACCAGTTAAGAAGGCAATTTCACCGATGCTCTGCTCAGAATTGCGCAACATATCTTTTGCGATGGTTTCCTGCGTCTTTTTAATCAAGTCACGATAGGATACACCGGCTTCAGAGAGTCTTCTGGTTAGTGTTCGATTACTCATCGCTGTAAGGTCAGCAATGTGATGAATACTTGGAATTCCGGTCGGCAATGCATCCTTGATGAGCGATTCAACATCTCTGACAAATTTTGAGCCGGGAATTTTTATGCCTTTCGTTTTTTCATCCACTTGTTGTAATATATAACTATTAATGCTGGCATCTGCCTTAGCGGTTCTCAAATTGAGGTCTTCCGTTTTATAACTAATACTATATTGAGGCTGATTGAATAAAATCTGACATTTAAAAGCATGTTTATGACTTTCAATACTATTTGGTGGGTTATGTTTAAAACAGACTTGAACCGGGAAAATATCCTTTTCTGACATGGCCTGCAACACGACAACCGTTGCCGAAAGACTGGCTTCAGTGGATAATTCCATCCCTCTTCTGTTTGCTTCCCTGTTAAGAATGACATGTGAAACGTTTCCCTCGTTTTTAATTTGCCAATCAAAGGTATTGGATAACAGTTTGAAATAGCGTTCGCTTCGTTCAAAGATTTCACCTACCCTGGAACATGTACGCCAAGACAATCCTAAAACACCATAATCTTCAATACGCATTTGTTGCCCCACACGAACGCCAAAGCCTGGCCCTAGCCTATCATCTAATAATTCGTGGGCGGTTAAAAATTCTTCTGCTGATATAACTTCTATTTTTTTGGCGTCTTCAAAAGACGTTGGCCATTCTGCAAAATCCTTTTGTGTCATGCCTTCAGCCATAGCACAATTCAACATTTTCAGGTAAAGTTTTGCAGAAAAGTAATTCATTTTGTTTTAGAGCTAACTACCTCAAAGATAGGATTTCTTTTAATTATTGGTTAAAAAAATTCAACGGATACTTTACCTGAAAGAAAACTTCAACTTTCTATAAGGTCAGAAAGACGAAAAATTTTGATAGATATCGCTAACAAATTTAATCGTAGAGGTCTCTATTTATCAGGTAAATACAAAAAACGCCACAAATTAGAGTAATCTTTAGTTAGACTTCAGAATCCAATCTGAAATGGCCTCCAAAAAATGATCTACAAACTTCTTTTCAAGAGTGGCATATTCCTCTCTATTTCCTGTTTTTGCTTTTTGAAAAAAATGATTTGCACTATCAAATGTTATAAAATGAAAATCAACCCCTGATTTAAGTAATGCATTTTCCATTCTATCCTTATTTTGATCAATAGGAACTTGAAAGTCTAATCCACCGAAAAGACTCAAAACTGGTACTTTTAATTTTTCCAAATCTTGGGCAGGGTTATAATAAAGAAAAGAAGTAAGGGATGGTAACCCATAAATTAACTTGAATTCATCCGCTTTTGCAATAGCCTGACGTTTTATTTTTAGACTATCAACTACATTTTTTGAAGTCGACATTTCAAACATAATTGATTCAGTTGTTTGTATGAATAATTGGTAGGTATCATCAATGTTCTTGTCATCTTCAATAGCTCTCATTAGTTTATTGTTTGCAGACACATCTGCTTCTATTAAATGTTTTGGCAATTCTGTATACTCATAATTTTGTCTTATTTGATAGGATACTACTTCAATCAAGGGTACAGAAGGTGAAGCCATTAAAATTACCTTTTTGACGTTTGGATTATCAACAGCAACTTTAGCAGCAACGATACCGCCCTGACTGTGTCCAAACAGGATAAATTCTCTGAAAGGATATTGATCTGTGTACTTAAAATATTCCATTATAGCTTCTAAATCTTGTGAAAGATCATCGAGCGTGCTATTGACAAAATCGCCTGTACTTTCTCCAACGCCTCTGTCATCATAACGAAAAGAGGCTATCCCTTTTGAAGCTAAATGGTCGGCTATAACTTTAAATATTTTAAAACCTTCTAAAGTTTCATCTCGATCTTGCGGACCACTTCCTGAACTCAGGATTACTAAAGATTCCACTTCAGGATGGGATGGAATAACAAGCGTTCCGCCAACAGAAACTTGGTCTGTCTGTATGAATAAATCAATGGATGCTGGATCTTGTTTAGACAAGACTGTGCTCGCTGCACAAATATGTGTCAATGTGAAACACCCTATTAGTATGCATTGTTTTATGGGAGTTTTCATATTAAATTTCTTTAAATAATTTATCAATTTGTGATTTTACATTCTCATCTGAAGTAACCTTGTAAAATTCCTGAAGCAGATCCAATGCGGTTGGTTTTTTTGGGTATCTATTATGGATTAAAAAATTCTTTAAAGCTTCATTTACTTTATCTTCACCGATTAACTCTGATAATCGAACCATAGCGATTGCTCCTTTTGAATACGCAATATGAGTTGCACCATAAGGGACTTTTATTAGTGGGAAATCACCATATAATCCTTTTTCATTTTCATAAATTTGTTGATGTATTTCTAAACGCTCCTTCATGCGTTCTTCGCCATACAATCGTTTATAAATCATCATTTCTGTGTACATGGCTAAGGTTTCTGTAAGCATGGAAGCTCCTTGTCTTTTATCCGGATTAATTTGGTTATTTCCCCACCATAAATGGGATAATTCGTGTCCGGCAAGTTCATTGATGACATCTTTACTAGGATCACTCTCTATGTTGGTATGAAAAATCATATTTTCGGTCATAAAAACAGCAGACGGATAAGCCGTTGCGGCAAAGCCACTGGTAAAAGAAGATACTTCAACAAAACTGATTTTTTCAAACGGATAGGCGCCAAAATTATCTATACAATAGTCTAAACTTAATCTGGCATTATTCAGAAGTCGATCTACGTTTTCAAAATGCTTTTCATCATATAAGACTTCAATGTCTATATTTCGATGGGTTAATGATTGTTTTTGATATTTAGCAGAGGCCACTGCAAAGCGAAATGGAATACTGTCCACCTGGTGTTGTACAAAATTTCTGACATTTTCTGACCATGACCTTACCATATCTCCTGTTCCCATTGGTGTTTGGGTACGCTCAGTTGAAACGGTCATATTTAGGTTGATAAAGTCATTCCCGAAGACCTCAGGCATTTCCAGTGGTTTCAAACCGGTTTTAGCACCTAATTGATACACTTTACGCTTTTGCTCATCATCTATCTCTTTATCAGATTGGTATCCAATCACTGGAAAGTAATTACTAACTCGCATAAACGATCCATTCCCTAAAATGGCATTAAAGGATTGGTGACCGTTTACAGCATGCCATTTATAAGATAATTGGAACTCTAATTCTGCTGTCTTATGAGGTAATAAAGGTTTACTAAGTTGTATTTCGGTGATTAGCTCATCAATTGTAATAGCTTCACCATACATCTTAAAAGTGGCCTCTTTCAGATCTAAATCTGAATGAAAATTTATTAATATGTGTTGAATTGGCTCTTTCGTTAAGTTTTGTATTACATATTTTCCTTGAATGTTATAAGCGTTTTTTGATGGAAACAAGTCAATTTTTGTATCTACATCAACTACAGTAGGTTGGGAAATATTCTGATAATGACGATAAGCCTTTTCGTATTTTACAGCTTCCATTATTTTAGAATCCTCATTCTTAGGCGTATAACCTTCCATGAAGTTGATACCGCTAAAGACGCCTATTCCCAGGAAAACAATCACAAAAACAGACTTTATTTTTGTCCATTGTTTTGATTTCAAATACGAATTCAGAACCCACAAGAGGCCTAAAAAACTTAACCCAACACATAAGCGACTTGAAAAGGCTGACAAGTAAATACCATAAGCATTTAAGTCACTATAAACCCCTTTAAACCCAGAGAGAAAATGGAATAACGGATATGGCAATACCATCTTAACCAATGGTGTCGCAAAAATAATGACCAATAAGATTGATACACCTAATGCAACCCATTTATGACGTAATGCATCATTAATGAGAAGTAATAAAGTTCCAAATAGAAAAAGTGGAATGGTATTAAAAACAAAAACTCCTAAATAGGCCAACCTATCTATTTGGGTATAACCATAGCTTAACTGAAAAACCAAAGCTAATGCAATAAGTATAATAGTTAGGAATAATAGTAATACACCAATGGATACTAAATGTCCTTTTAATTTGGTTTTGGAAAAATATGTACTCTGTTCGATCAAATAAAAACCAGCTGTTTGACTTCTCCAATACATGTCGTTGACAAAGTACACCAAAATCAAGGCACCTAACAAGTAAAAACTGTGTGAAATAGATGTGGCTAAAAGTCCTGAACTCGCATAGTATTGGGGTAAACGTATCCCTTTATCAATGGCTGCATACATTTCCATTCCAACAAAGAATACCAGCAGTATAGTGATTGCGACAATGCTAACGCTTTTAAATAAATAGATCAAATCCAGCTTTGCAAAAGAAAGAACAGACGTGAGTTCTGCTTTAACACTAAAATCAATGGTTGGAATTCTTACTTTTATTATTCTAGTTATAGTATCCCCAACTTTTTGTTTGTTGCGCTTCAATTCTTTTTTGCCTACACTTTTATCACTCGAATAAAAACGACGAGTAATCATCAAAAACACAACGGATAGAAAAAGATAAATTAAGCGGTTAGCCGCAAGAAAACCACTCAGTGGAACCAACATCTGATTTTTTGCAATGACCGTCATATTCTTGGCTTCGAAGAAATATGCAGAAACCCCAAAAGGATCGAGCAAAGAGGATAGTTGTTGAACTTCAACAGATTGAGGTAAGCTTCCTGCCATAAATGGGGAGTTAGAAAACACCAATAATACCATGTAAAGCACATAAAGCAGCAAACCCCCAACAACAATCAATAGTTTTTTTCGCGTGGTATAGGCTACCATGAATAAGAAACTACAGACAAAAAAGCAGTTCAAAACCCCGAAGATCAAAAATGGATATACATAATAAAGTAAATCAAATACTTCCTGCATCTCACTGCCTGTTCGCAAATTTTGACCAGTCACAAAGCCAAGAATTAAAATGAAAAAACTGAGAAAGGTCTTTAAAGAAAATGTTGAAAATTTCCCTATCAAATAGGTCTTTAAAGTCACCGGATATGAAAATAACAGGATGTCAAACTTTGTATCCCATTCTTTAAAAAGCATCTGCATTGCAAATAAAATGGCTAAAAATATGATGGACAAGCTCAGTAATGCCATCATAAATCCGATCGTGTAAGGTGAGTTCAGGTAAATGCCTTCACCTGCAGTTAAATTAAATTTGTAACCACCAAAACATCCTGCAAAAAACAATAGTAGTCCTGTTAAACTTAAAACATACCTGTTACCGCTATCCTTTAATTGAAATTGAAATATAGGATTCATAATCAACTGTTTTGAGAAAGCACATTAAAATACACGTGTTCCAAATTTGGTTCAATTGGCAAAAAGCCCTCTAGTTGAACAGTTGAAAATATTGTGATTTGTAATTGACGCTCTATAAGTTGCTGACTGATCACATTGAATTTTAATTTATAAGTTTCTAATTCTTCATTATTGATAAATTTTGACCATATTTTAGCCTCCAGTTCTTTAATTAATTCTTTTGGCTTTCCTGTTTTAAGAACCTTTCCACGATTCATTATTGTCATTTCTGAACATAGATTTTTAACATCTTTAACCAAGTGCGTCGATAAAATCACAACAACTTCAGTACTTATATCACTAAGCAGTGTGTTAAAACGATTACGTTCCTCCGGATCAAGCCCTGCTGTTGGTTCATCAACAATAATTATCTTCGGATTACCAAGCAAAGCTTGTGCTACGCCAAAACGCTGTTTCATACCACCTGAAAACTTTTGCACTTCCTTGTCTCTAAAATTCCAGAGGTTGACTTTTTCCAATAAATTTTGTATCTGATTTTGACGCTCTTTCTTTTCAGTTATGCCCTTTAAAATGGCAATATGGTTTAACAGGTCGTAGGCATTTACTTTTGGATATACCCCAAAATCCTGTGGTAAAAACCCTAGATTTTTTTTAATATAATCTGTGTCGTTTACAACGTCTATATCATTAAACGCAATAGAACCTGAAGTCGGTTTTTGCAAGCCCACAATCGTTTTCATTAGTGAAGATTTGCCAGCTCCATTAGGACCTAACAAACCAAACATGCCATTTTTTATCTCTAAAGAAATTCCATTGATAGCGTTGTAACCGTTTTTGTAGGTGAGATTCAGATTGTCGATCTTTAAAGTATTCATAATATGTATTTTATGGTTTGTGTTGGTTTAATTTTTTAGTCCTATGCCAAACCTAGAAATTAGTTCAATCAAGAATCATAAACTAGTATAAGGGAATTCTGTTATCAAATAATTAGACGAGTCGACGTGGTCATCGGTTACAATACTGTGTGCCTTCCTAATTAAATCAACCAGTGAGGAATTGGAACTACATGGATTGCTAAAATTAAAATCTAAGATTTCAACGAGTTAAGGTTCTTGTTTTTGGTATGATGCTGTAGCTCCCTTTATAAGCATATAAATTGTTATGCCAACCTCTCCAATTGCTGCGGCAATTCCAACTATAAGAGCCGTATAGGTTTCATATCCGGGAATATTAAAGTTTCCGAACGTCTCTATAAGGTAACCGGCACCTGAGCCTATTAACAGACCACCAAAGAATTTTGGAAACACATTGGATTTATAGATCAGTATGCCAAGTAATATGCAATGAACACCAAAAAAACCTCCTGCGATGAGATACCCATAATGGTGAGCTTCCATAAGCATATTACTCAATTCCTGTAGTTGTTCTAAACTAAATGAACCTAACAATTGATTAGTATCCAGTACTTTCATTGCCATGTAGTGGTTAAGAAGATTTATACTTCCTATGGCGGGATGTGCTATTAACCTAAAGGCTGAAGACACCATGGCCAGCGTTTTGTTGTAAGGCTTAAACAGCTGAAATAGCATGATGGCGATAACAGCATCTAAAAGAAAAGCAATCAAATCTGTAGTAAGCCCAAGTTGAAAAAGTTCCTTATTTTGAATGATATTATTTGCCGTTGTTGCTGCTTCGCCTGGTATAATAAGTGTCCCTCTGACATAGCCCTGGCTAAAACCTGCACAAATTATGACGAGCAGGTATAAAACACCCATCATTCGAATGGATTTTACACTGATAAATTTTTTGATATTTTTCATGGTTTGTTATTTTTATAAGATAGTTTTGATATTATTTCTTTTTTATTTGTTCAAGTAGTTGTTTGGCCTCGTTTTTCAGAAGATCTTTTGCTATCAAATCATTAGCTATACCTCTTGCTTTTTTATTTTCGCCCATGGATAAATAGGTCTTGGCCAGCATCAACTGAAGGCTTTCATTAAAAAAGTAAGGTTCGGTCAATTCAATGAGCTCAATACCTTTAAGCAGTCCGTCCTTATTTTCTTCGGAAGCCAAAATTTTGTAATACCCATAAATTGCAATTAGCGGGATATCATAAATACTTACATCTTTTGCTAGTAATTCTTTGGCTGTATGAACTGTTGTGCTTCCATTTAAAACATCCTGAATTAAAAGAACGCTATTCTCATCACTGTAGAAAGTTCTATCAACAGGGTTTAAACCTAAAGCTCGAACTACTGCTTCAGCAGAAGTTGCCGTTGAAAAAGGGTTTTGACCAGTAACAAACTTTCCAGAAACGACCACTTTAGACAGCATAAAATCGGCTTGATCAAAAATAGCACCTATGGATTTTAACTTCGTTTCCAAACTAAAGGGAAATTCCTTGACCCATTTTTTGCCAAAAAGTGCTTCCTCAGCATTAGTAAAACCCGTTAATGCGACATCTTTGATAATGTAGTCATCACCATTCTTAACATTGGCAAATACTGCAGGACCGTGGCAAACGGAAG
This sequence comes from Bacteroidia bacterium, assembly GCA_030429455.1. Taxonomy (GTDB): domain Bacteria; phylum Bacteroidota; class Bacteroidia; order Flavobacteriales; family Flavobacteriaceae; genus Psychroflexus. The sequence goes on from JAUIFC010000081.1 coordinate 14,891, forward strand.
CGATAACCGTGTTTTCTCTATTATAAAGGTTTAAAATGATATCCTGAAGTGAAGGGTCAAAAGGCAGATCAAACATGGCACCTTTTCCTCCTACAATATAAATAGCATCGTATTCATCGGCCGTTATACTTGCTGTAGGCTTTGTGCTGTTCAATAAATTCAAAGCATTTTTATCGTCTAAAAGCTTCTGATTGTATGGCTTATCTGTATTGTATTGATCGGGTTCGACTTTTCCACCCTTTGGGCTGGCGACATCGATTATTAAATTGTTAGCCTTAAATACCAAGTAAGCCTGAGAGAATTCATCAAACTCAAAACCAGGTCTTACATCCCCCATATTTTTACCATAGCTGCTAACGACCATCAAAACTTTTTTCTGAGGATTGTTTACTTGAGAAAAAAGTAAAATGGGTATTAAGAGCGTGACATATAAACTCATTTTTTTCATTTTTTTAAAACTTTGATTATTGGTTAAAATAAAACGACGGTTCAGGTTATTTTTTGTGACAACAATTATTGATGAGTAGAAGTCATCTTCAACTATTGGTAATTACAATTTGTATTCAATTATGAACGCTATATTCATCTTTCTGTACAAAAGCTAGAAATCGATTCAACTTAGCCTGAATATCACTTTTCAAATGCTCATCTGTAATTTCTTCATTGTTGAAATTCTCGTAAAATGAGGGTAATGAAAACGTATCGGTAATCTTGGCGCCCAGAAACGGAAAGTAGGCCTGTGCAGCTTTTAGAACAGTTGCACCTCCTCTGCCACCTGGTGAGGTTGCCATGAGCAACATGGGTTTTTCTCGCCATATTTTCATGTTTACACGAGATAACCAGTCGATGGTGTTTTTAAATACCGCAGCATAAGATCCGTTATGTTCTGCGAGAGATATTATGAATCCATCGGCTGAATTTAATTTTTCGTCTAATTTTTTTACGGCAGTCGGAATACCATTGTCTGCCTCATAATCTTCACCATAAACAGGCAATACGTAATCATTTAGGTCAATCGACATGATGTTGACCTGTTCTAATTGATTGGCTGTATAATTTACCAAACGTTTGTTTATGGATTTTTGGGAGTTACTTCCTGCTATTGTTATTATTGTTTTCATGATTATTGTTTTTTAGAGATTAAATTATCTAGTGAATATTTTCCGCTACCATTTATCAGTATGGTTAAAGCCAAACCGATGACCAAAAGCGAAAATTCAAAACCTTCACCAGCTTGATTTCCAAACCAGTTCATAAAAAAGCCATGTTCTAGCTGTGTGGTAAAAATGATA
>JAUIFC010000082.1 GCA_030429455.1 Bacteroidia bacterium
TGCTTTCAGTTCTTTATCTTTATGGATAATTCACAGGTAGTAAGATTAGACACTCAGCATCTATGCAGTTGTGAATTGCTTTCAGTTCTTTATCTTTATGGATAATTCACAGGTTAAGCAATCTGGTAAGATCAGCAATCTGGTTGTGAATTGCTTTCAGTTCTTTATCTTTATGGATAATTCACAGGTTTTAGCTATAGCTCAAGCTGTTGGAATAGGTTGTGAATTGCTTTCAGTTCTTTATCTTTATGGATAATTCACAGGAAGGTGGCTACACAGGCACTGCTCAGGATTGTTGTGAATTGCTTTCAGTTCTTTATCTTTATGGATAATTCACAGGATAATTACAATAATGGCCTTGAATGTCTTGTTGTGAATTGCTTTCAGTTCTTTATCTTTATGGATAATTCACAGGGTTTTGATTTAAGCAAATACGACTACCCTGGTTGTGAATTGCTTTCAGTTCTTTATCTTTATGGATAATTCACAGGGGAACGGTAAAAGGATTGGGCGAAAATATAGTTGTGAATTGCTTTCAGTTCTTTATCTTTATGGATAATTCACAGGATACTTTCTGTAATATGCTGGTATCCTGTTTTTTATGATGAGATTAGAATTTTCATAACGCACATTATGGTGATTCAGAAAATTGCTTTAGCTCATTCTCTTTATTTTTCATTGGTATTCGCTGAATCTCGTCCCTCGATTTCAGTTCTTTAAACTTGTCCTGAGCGAAGTCGAAGGATTTATGGATAATTCATAGGATACTTGCTCTAATAGGTTGGTATCCTATTTTTTATAGGAGTGATTAGGATTGGCTTCGATTGAGCCTGTCTTGAGTGAAGTCGAAAGGCTCAAACCAACAAGTTTTTAGTAAATGTTAGGTTTCGACTGCGCTCAACCTGACACGACTGCGCTCAACCTGACATGCTTTAAAACAATTCTAATTGTTGACTAGGTGGTTGCATAGGTTCTTCTTTTTGACCGTGAAACAGCTCCATCATACCAAATTGTTTATCGGTAATTTGCATGATGCAGACTTTACCCTTTTTTGGTAAGGCATTTTTAGTTCTTTTTATGTGTACAGCAGCGTTTTCTCTACTTGGGCAAAAGCGGGTATAAATGCTAAATTGAAACATGCCAAAGCCATCGTCCAACAACGATTTGCGAAATCGTGAGGCAGCTTTGCGTTCGGTTTTGGTTTCGGTTGGCAAATCAAAAAACACAAGCACCCACATGCATCTATATTGGTTTAATCGGTTTAAATACGATTCCATTTGTCATGCTTTTTGGGATAAGTTGTCAATGGTATTCTGGATATAATATTTTTCTTTTGCTACCTTCAAAACACTCGTACAAACTGTTGGTGGTTCTGCTCATGGCATTCATCAGAGGACTTCGCTTTCCATCTATTAGCACATCTATACTTGGAATGAGCAACAGTTGGGCTTTTAAGTTGGTCGTCAAATCTTCCAGTTGTCCTCCTGTTTCAACCATGTCATAGACCAAGGCATCTACAAACGGGCGGTAAGGTTCCATGATATCATCGGCGAGACAAAAAGCATTGTATTTATTGGAATGAAATATGCCAAGACTAGGCAGTAAACCAGAACTCACCAAGGCTCTGGCCGCAACTGCACGTAAAATGGCATAACCGTAGTTTAATAAATTGTTAGGTGGCATCCCTTTATTATTTCGGCTAAAGTTTTCAGTATCAAACAAATGTTGAAAATAATAGGCTGCTGCCAAAGCTTCCTGATTTAAAAATCCATGTGTTTTGAGGTCTTTCACATAACGCTTCAAACGTAAGGCATTTTTTCCTCTGGCTAAGAAATGATTCGCCTGATTATCTATTTTAGCGATAACCGTTTGTTCCCATAATTTGGCTTTTAGTTTTGATGAGGCATTCAGTTGATGGCGTAAGCGTTCTGTTTGTTCGCTATGTCCGACCAAGGCTTGTAAAAAGCCACTGGGCAAGTGCTGTTTATCACAGGTAATCACAGCCGTTTTGTTTTCGGTTAATTTTTGTAACAAGCCTGTGGTAATGGTAATTTGAGGATGTTCTAACACCACATAGCCTATATCCTCAATGGGTACAGTTTTGGCATTTTGTTCAGTATTGGGATAAGACACGACTAATTGTTGGTGTTTCGTGCTTAGGTAAGCAGGGTTGCCAAAAAAAAGGGTTCGTTTAAGCATATTTATGGACTAAGAAATTTGTCGTTCTTCCAGTTTTTTGCATTATTTAAAATGTAGTTTGAAATATGATAAAAAGATTTTTTATTTCTAATGATATGGTCGTAAAATCGTGATTGCCATTTAAAATTTAGATCGGGATCAGATTGTCGGATGTGTTTGGTGCAGACGGTTTTATATTGTTGTATGATACGTGATACAGAACCAGATTTCGGGGAAATGGTTTTGAAAAATTCATTTGTATTAGAATTGATATTGGTTGATATTGGTGTGTTTGGTGTTGATTCGTCGGATAATTTCGGGACGTTTGATGCCGCACGGTGGTTTGACGTGGTATTGTCGTTTGACGCGGTTGTTGTAGGGGCGTTTGATTCAAACGCCCCTACATCAAACGCCCCGGCATCAAACGTTGCATTATTGTTGCCATGATTATGTTCTGCGGTATCATTTAAAATTAAAATCCCATGAATATGGTTTGGCATTACTACAAATGCCCCTAAATTTACGTGAGGATATAAATAGGGAATTTGATACCAACACCCTTGAACAATCATACCTGCCGTGGTTAATGTTACCCTAGCATTTTGGCATTCGCCAAAAAAACATTCGTGATTTTGCGTACAAATCGTTAAAAAATAGGCAGCTGCATGGCGATAATCCCATCCTTGTAATCGGGCTGAATTGATACGGGTTCTGTTGCGGTATTTGGTCACATTTATTGTTTTAGTCTATTGATTTTATCTCATTTTTTAAAGATTAATTCAATTTGTTTTGTTTAACAGCTTTATATCAGGCATGTTTAATTGTTTTTATGTCTTGCTTAGATAAAGGTTATCAAAAAAGAGGATTCGTTTTAGCATAATATCAAACTTTTTTTAAATTACCAAGTTTGTCTATTTTTAGTTTTACACACCTTTCTTTAATTCTGACATAAGGTTGTTCAATTGTTATTTCTTGTTTATTTAAACTTCCAAACTCTCCATATTTAGATTTTGAGTCATAATTTTTGATTAAAGCAGAAATTGATTGATAAATAAAATGGCATTCACTACCCGTACAGCTTACCATTTTATATACTCTATTTACTTGCTTTTCATTTAGATTATTAAAATCAATTTGATTCAAGTTTTCCAGTTCTTCATCTGTAGGCACATAGACCAACTCATTAGGAGATAAAGTAAATAGAAATTCTCCTTTTTTAAGGTTAGGCTGTATAGGTAAACGTTCATTTTTTGGTAAAACTGCTACCTGTTTTTGATGGGCAATCACTTCATTTAGCGGTACGGTTTCAAAGTTTCTTTTTTGCTTTTTCTCATCCCAATAAATAGCAAAGAATAAATTAGTTCCTTTTGCAGCTTCAACATATTTTTTGTGTTTAGCAGAATTTTCGTTTTCAGAAATCGAAAATTTACTGCCTATTTCATAAAACTTAACTTTATAAATAGGCTGATGTGTTTTGCCGTTATTTAAAACAGTAATATTCTTGTTTAAGTCTTCAATACCTTCACTGCTAAAGGCCAAATCGTATTTGATTTTACCATTGTCATCTACATAATTTTTTAAATGATTAGGAAGTATAACTTTTTTTATGTGTTTATCGGTAATCTTTGCTAGATGCTTTTCATTTTTAATATCACTTAGAGATCCTCTTACTGCCGTTGCAATTTTACCTTTAGGCGTATTTAGATTATGAATTCCAGAGACCGTTTCTTTATGCATAGCTTTTCGAATGGCCCAATTCTCACCTTTGGTCTGCTTTCTTAATTTTTTAATTAGCTTTCCATTTTTGTCTAAGTTTAGATTGCCATTTTCATCTTTGTAAGACCAAAATTTGTTGCTAGCTTTATTAATTACACGTAAGTTTTGTTTAAAACTGATTACGGTTTTTTCCAAGTTGTTTTTAGCTTCTACAGCAAAGTCTTGCCAAGGCATTTGAAATACTTTGGTATAATCTCCTTGCTCACTTTTTATTAATAATTTATCTCTCAAACTAAAATTTTTCTTCTCAGCATTAAGAGCACTTAGATAGTGAATATGATTACGAGTACAACAAGCCACCACTAAAGCATCTAAAGCATGATGACGATGGTCTATACGTTTTTTACTAAAACCTTTACTTAGTTCATCAGGAACAGTTGGTATTGTTTTGCCATTGGTATTTGTTGTGGTGAAATCTTTGGTTTGTGTAAGTTGATTTAAGCGCTCAAATCGCGGTAGTATGATTTCGTTCCATTTATCATTTAAGCCCCAATCATTTTTTAATTTAGAAGTTATGGCACCGTTAACAGGAATCAAATGTTTAGAAGTCGCTTCCTGTTCATCACCTTGTCTTACAATATTGCTTAATAAACCTTTAACCAATTTACTGATATAGCGACTATCATTCATTTGTCTATTGATAAAACCCTCGGGTATATCTTCACTCAATAGGTTCTTAAGTTTCTGGCGATTGTTTTTAAAATATTGGTTTACGTGTGCTTCATATTCATCTAAACTTAATAGTTTATGACCATCTATAACTTCTCCATCTTTTTGTTTTAAATATTCAAAAGCTGTTTTATTGTCTTTATCTTCGTTTACTTCACTTTCACAAATAATTTTGTTTGACAGTGAGTTGTCAAAATATCGAGATTGTGGTATGATGTGTTCTATTTGATACTGATATGTAAATAATTTTGATAGTGGTATAGGTTTTCCCGTATAAGGTGAAATGTAGCCTTGTTCTAACCATAGCCTATAGCGCTGGATGTCCTTTTTTGTAGGACTGTTATTTCGTCTTATTTTACTAATTTCATCTTCACTAACTTTTGAATAGTCTACTTTAGAATTTTGATAAACGCCCTCCTCGTAGATCTTCAGTAACTCTTGTTGGCTTGGCGAATAATCTCGCACATCTCCCTCGATTGTGTCATCATTCATGAGTTCTTTTAAAACTTCTCTTATACGATGGTTTGTATTTTCGTTTTCAGTATTTCTAACTGATATTTTCTTTCGTTTTTCTGCAGGATTTTTCATTTCACGGCCTAACTCCACATGAATTTCGTTAAAAAAATTAGGCTTACTATTACCATAATGTTTCCAAATATCTCTGACCACACGAAGCGTTTCAGTAACTACTTGCTCTACAATTGGATTACGTAGAGAATGTTGTTTAAATTCATTTAGATAGTTATCGATATCATTAGGTGTTTTCCAATTTTGAATATCACCAACTTCCGAGTGTCTACCATAAACTAAATAAGTTGCCTGATACGTATTTATGCCTGACAACGGGTTTTTATTTTTTAAGGGGATAAAACTTTTAATGAGTTGTTTTTTTATATCATCATCACTAACATTGGCTAAAGCTTCGGCTAATTCTATTTTATTGGAACTTTCTTTTAAGTTTAGTGCTTCAACACGAGTCATAATATCTTCAACACGGTGCTTAACTTTATCTGAGATCGCACTTTTGTTCCAGTACTTACCTCTTCGCATTAATGGCAGTAATTTGTTTATGGCTTTTTTAGAATAGCTTCCATAATCACTCTTAAATGGTGGAAATTTGATAAAGTTTTCTATAAAAGAATCCTTATCTAAATCATGTTTCATTGCAAACTTTTCAAGTGCAGATTTATATTGGTTAATATCAGAAACAGAGTAGATAATATGCCATAATTGCTCTAATCTACTAACAAAAGGACCGGTTTTTTTGGTTCCGAGTTGTATTTTTTCGTCTAAGAATAGATTAACTTCTTGCAATCCGACAACTTTTTTAAGACGATTAGCAAATTGGCTTCTTGTTTCGCCAAAAGGATAGGATTTATCTTCTACATAATTCCAACGATATACGTCTTTTTCGTTTTTGTTAATTTGATTTTTATCTATAAAGTACTTTATGAATTGTTTTTGGTCTAATTCTTTTTTGTTAATTAAGAAATCAAATAGTGCAGTCCAGGCATCATTATTTGGCAATAATCGTTTTGTTACATCTTCCATACTGCCATTTTCAATATGCTCTTTATTATAGATTTTAAGATTTTGTAGCCATTGCCATGTTCTAAACTCCTGATAATCGGGATGAGACTTAGGGATAGTTTTTACCGCACTTTTCTTAAGTTCAGTCTTGCCAGTTTCTTTATTTTTTAGTTTATAGGTTCGAGATTCTAACGGACATTCAGAAATATTTGATTTTTGACTTTTTAAAGGTCTTTGGTAAAAAATAATATCGTCTAAAATTAAATACAGAAACCCTTTGTTTCTTATAGCATTTTGATGGGATTCATTTCTAAGATATAATTCTTGTATACACGCCTCGTATAGCTGTTTTGTAAATAGATTAGGTTGTAATTCAATTTGTTTTTTTAGTATTTTTTCGAGTTCTTTTTTATAGAATTTCCGTTCGATAGTTTTGACCAGTTTTCCTCTTATTTTTTGTGTTGGCTTTTTAAGAAGAGTTTCATGAATGAATTCACCAACAGTTTTGTCTGATTGTTCTATGTCTTGCTCTGTTTTAGCTTTTATTGCAGCCCAATCTTTTTCAGAATCAACAGCTTTAAAACTCCTTTTTATATCTCCATTTTTTAAGGTCTTTGTGGTAACAATATATTCTTTTGTCCTTCCAATCCAATCCTCTGTCTTTACGACTTGTTTATCATATTTCCAGCCATTTTCAAAAAAGACATTATAGAGTGTTTTTCCTTTCACTTTATCTCCAGAATCTACAACATCTTTGATTTTTAATTGTACAAACTGTTTATTATTATCACCCTCAATATCTTCACCACGTAATTGATAATAGCCTCTTTTTTGATTAAAGTTTAGAATAACCCAAGACAATTCCTGTTTTGTTAATGGCTTTGATAATGCTTTTTTCCGTAAATAATAAAGTGTCCAATCATAAGGTATTTTTGTTTCCTTACCATTAGATTTTTTGTAAAACAGTTGTGGTTGTTCTTTTTTAAACTCTTCAAGCATTTCTAAAAAGGAAGACTTAAATATAAATTCATCTTTTCCATTTGGGTTAGGCAAGTAATTAAGTTTTACTTCTCTATTATCTTTGAATTGACCTAACCTTTTGTTGAAGTCTATTTGATTGGCATAATGTTCCGGTAAAAAGCCTAAAATGTTTAAAACACGGTGTAAGCGTTCTCTTCGTAGATTATCTCTTTGATAAAGTCTCCTTGTTCCTCTGTAACCAGTTCTTTCAGCAGTTTGTGAATGGGATTGCCCTGCGTCAAATTTCCCTAAAACATCTGCACTCATTGGTATGATTCTAACACCTAAGTCGTCTATTTTTCCTTCTTTTTTTTCAAAATCATGTTTAATTAAGCTCCACCCAATTGAATTTGTCCCCAGATCTAGTCCTAAAATACGTTTCATACTTCTATTTTTTACTCCTTAAATATAGCTAAACTTTTAGGGATAGAAATACCCTATAAAGGGTATTTTTTTTTCAAATTATTGTCTTAACTTTGTAGGTCTGAAAGCAATTCACAATAAGGATTATTCCGTTGTGAAAACATTTAAAGTGGCATAGGTTCAATCTTATGTCACTTTTTTTATTTTAAATGTTTCACGAATTCCTGTAAAACACAATAATAAGTTATGATCTAAAACATTTAAGCCGCCTCGTCTTCCAATACGGGGCATTTTTATTTCAATTTTTCCGAATTCCGATAAAGAACTATAGAAGATAATGAGCTAAAATATTCAAAGCGGTACGGATAATTTCGGCATTGCTTTTTTACTTCAATTGATTACAAGTTCCCTTCCATTGAGGGAAGGGCTAGGGATGGGTGTTTTTTAGACATTAAAAATGCAGAAACTTACGACGACCTGGATGGACAGCCTGGTGTTTAGGACGAGTGTTTTTTTGGACATTAAAAATTCAAAATACCCTCAGTCTTTTGGTGTTTGTATCAGATAGTTAGTTGTTAACTATTAGAAATACAATGAGTTAATAAGAAATTGGCAACTAATCAGTAACCTTTATTCTATTAGGTATCTGATTATTAAAACTGTAAAATTAACCGCAAGGTCTCCGCTCAGGGAGACAAATTTCTATAATTCCAATATAATCAATAGAATATCAATAATATAATGATCGAACTCAGTGTATAAGCAAAAAATCCGAAAGTTAAACTTCCGGATTTGATTTCATGTTAATGACATTTAAGCTGGTCTAAGACCCACACATCAAGCAATCGTCGCCTTCAGCGGCTTTGGATTGGGCAATCAGTGCTTTTAATTCGTCTGCAGAAAGCGATGAATTTTCAGGTGCTACACTGGTTTTTGTTTGATGTTTCTGTAAGCGCTGTGCATTTGCCATGGCCAAATTTTCAGAAGATTGTTGTGGTCTTGGCTGTTGCTTTTTGTCATTTTTTAAAGTAAACTTAATCGCATCTACAGCAGATTTTGTTCTCAGGTAGTACATACCGGTTTTTAAGCCACTCTTCCATGCATAAAAGTGCATAGAGGTCAGTTTGGCAAATGTGGCACCTTCCATAAACAAATTAAGCGACTGCGACTGGTCTATAAAATACCCTCTGTGGCGGCTCATGTCTATGATGTCTTTCATCGAGAGTTCCCAAACTGTTTTGTAAAGCTCTTTTAAGTCGTCTGGAATAATGTCGATGTGTTGCACCGAACCATTGGCCCTCATGATGGCATCTTTTACCTCGTCTGTCCATAAACCTCTGTCCACAAGGTCTTTTAGCAAATGCTTGTTCACGACAATAAATTCACCAGAAAGCACTCGTCTTGTGTAAATGTTTGAGGTGTAGGGTTCAAAGGCCTCGTTGTTTCCTAAAATCTGAGAGGTCGAAGCGGTTGGCATTGGTGCCAAAAGTAAAGAGTTTCTTACGCCATGCTCAAGCACTTTTTTTCTTAGTGCGGTCCAATTCCATCTGCCGCTGAGTTCTTCGTCTTTTAAGCCCCACATGTTGTATTGAAATTCACCTTGGCTGATTGGCGAACCTTCGTAGCTGGAGTAAGCGCCTTCAATTTTTGCCAAGTCCATAGAAGCTTCAACCGAAGCAAAATATAGGGTTTCGAATATTTCTTGGTTCAGCTTCTTGGCAGCATCAGAGGTGAATGGTAAGCGCATTAAAATAAACGCATCCGCCAAGCCTTGCACACCAAGTCCAACAGGACGGTGACGCATGTTAGAATTTTCAGCTTCTTTAACAGGGTAGTAATTTCTGTCGATTACTTTGTTCAGGTTTTTAATCACCCGTTTGGTGATGCGGTATAATTCTTTGTGGTCAAATTCCCCATTCTTCACAAATTTTGGCAACGCAATCGAGGCGAGGTTACAAACGGCAACTTCATCTGGACTGGTGTATTCCAGAATTTCAGTACAAAGGTTAGACGAACGAATGGTACCTAAATTTTTCTGATTCGATTTGCGGTTTGCCGCATCTTTGTACAACATGTATGGCGTACCAGTTTCAATTTGCGATTCAAGAATTTTTTCCCATAATTCTCTGGCTTTTATGGTTTTTCTGCCTTTGCCTTCGTTTTCGTATTTGGTGTATAAGGCTTCAAATTCATCGCCGTAAGTGTCGTAAAGGTTTGGACATTCGTTTGGACACATCAATGTCCAATGGCTGTCCTCTTGCACACGTTTCATAAATAAATCCGAAATCCACATCGCGTAGAATAAGTCTCTTGCTCTCATTTCTTCAGCACCATGATTTTTCTTAAGGTCTAAGAAATTCATGATGTCTGCATGCCAAGGTTCTAGGTAAATGGCAAAGGAGCCTTTACGTTTTCCACCACCTTGATCTACATAACGTGCGGTGTCGTTAAATACCCTTAGCATCGGAACAATCCCGTTTGAGGTGCCGTTAGTGCCTGCAATGTAGGAGCCTGTGGCTCTAATGTTGTGAATAGATAATCCTATGCCTCCAGCGGATTGCGAGATTTTTGCGGTTTGCTTTAAAGTGTCGTATATGCCGTCGATGCTGTCTTCTTTTGCTGTGATTAAAAAACACGAAGACATTTGAGGTTTAGGTGTTCCCGCATTAAATAGAGTAGGTGTAGCATGTGTAAAATACTTTTTGGACATCAACTCATAGGTTTCTATGGCTGCATCGATATCTTCCAAATGAATACCGACCGATACACGCATCAACATATGTTGTGGCCTCTCAGCAATTCGGCCATTAATTTTTAAGAGATAGGACCTCTCTAAGGTTTTAAAGCCGAAATAATCGTAGTTAAAGTCTCTGCTGTAGATGATTGTGGAGTCTAACTTCTCTTTATTTTCCATGATGATGTTGAAAACTTCATCCGAAAGTAAAGGCGCTTTTTTGTTGGTGTGCGGATTTACATATTCGTATAAATCCGTCATCACTTCACTAAAGGTTTTTTTGGTGTTTTTATGCAAATTAGATACAGATACACGTGCCGCCAATTGGGCATAATCAGGATGGGTCGTTGTCATGGTTGCCGCTACTTCTGCAGCAAGGTTGTCCAGCTCGCTCGTTGTTACGCCGTCGTACAAACCTTCAATGACTCTCATGGCCACTTTCGTAGGGTCGACTAATGGGCTTAAGCCATAACATAATTTTCTGATACGAGCCGTTATTTTATCGAACATTACTGGCTCCTTGTGTCCGTCTCTTTTTACTACATGCATTGGGAATAGGTGTTAATGGGGTTATTTATCGTGTTGTCTTTTTTGTCTCTTTTGATACTTTTGTTTCTTTTGATACCGTTGCTTTAAAATTGGTTTAGAATTTATTATGGTTTTTTTCGATGCTTGTTAAAAAATTATTGATTTTAATACCAAGCTTTATCAATCTAACTCTTAAATCTTCAAACAAGGCTTTGTTGGATAATGATTTTGTTTCATATAGTGTTTCTAAATGGTCGATTGTTTCGTCATTAGATGCTAAAGCATAGATGATAAATCGTATAAAGTCATTCTTGTATCTCCGTCTTCCATAGCTTTCAACAATATTTGATCTTACGGATTTTGAAGATCTCCTGATTTGACTGCCTACTTCGTACAACTCGAATTTTGGTAACTGCAACGACATGGTATGAATATCTATGCTTAGGCTTTTTGCTTGTTGCCAAATTTCAAGGTTTCTGTAGCTCATCGTTTCTTTGGTTTCTGTTGTTTCTTTTAAATGTGTTGGTTCTGTTAATGCTTTCGCATATTTTATTACCGATGTTGCTTTTGTTTTCTTTTTTTAAATGTGTACAATAGTATCTTTTGTATCCAAAGCATCAATCAGGTCAAATGTTTCTATAAATAGTTAGGTGATCTATTGATTAAGATTAACAAAAGTTACGATAGAATCAATAGTATCTAACATAAGGATTGCTGTCTAGAAATCCTCGTCGAAACTGATCTTGTTATCTTTTTCTTTGTCTTTGGACATGACGCCTGCTTTTTGGTATTCGCCAACTCTTTTTTCGAAGAAATTGGTTTTTCCTTGAAGGGAAATCATGTCCATAAAATCAAATGGATTGGACACATTGTACACTTTTTCGCATTCCAGCTCGACTAAAAGGCGATCAGTGACAAATTCTAAATATTGTGTCATGAGTTTGGCGTTCATGCCGATTAAACTAACCGGTAGTGATTCTGTGATGAATTCACGTTCGATGTTTAAGGCATTCACCAAGATGTCTGTTATACGTTCTTTTGGAACTTTATTGATCAAATGATGGTTGTGTAAATGCACAGCAAAATCACAATGCACACCTTCATCTCTAGAAATCAATTCGTTGGAGAAAGTGAGGCCTGGCATAAGTCCTCTTTTCTTCAGCCAAAAAATCGAACAAAATGCGCCAGAGAAAAAGATGCCTTCCACTGCCGCAAAAGCAATCAAACGTTCAGCAAAACTTGGACTTTCAATCCATTTTAACGCCCAATCTGCTTTTTTCTTTATCGCCGGAAAATTTTCGATGGCCTTAAATAGGATATCCTTTTCTCTATCGTCTTTAACATAAGTGTCGATTAGTAAAGAGTAGGTTTCCGAATGAATGTTTTCCATCATGATTTGGAACCCGTAGAAGAATTTGGCTTCGGAATATTGAACTTCGTTGACAAAATTTTCAGCCAAATTTTCATTCACAATGCCATCTGAAGCTGCAAAGAATGCAAGGATGTGTTTGATGAAATATTGCTCGTCTGCTGTAAGTCTGTTGTTCCAGTCTGTAATATCCTGATGTAGATCGATTTCTTCTGCTGTCCAAAAACTCGCTTCACATTTTTTGTACCATTCCCAAATGTCATGATGTTGGATTGGGAATATGACAAATCTATCTTTGTTGTCTTGTAAAATCGGTTCTACTACTGCCATTATTTTCGTTAGTTTTTAAGTTAAAAATTTGTGTTTAGGGACTAACAAATATCTGAAATAATTCAACTTTTGAAATTGAAAACGTTGTAGGTTTTCAACAAGGTTTTCAACACTAGGCTAAGTATACTGATTAATAGCGGTTTAGTAAGTATTTATAAATGAAATACTTAGGATTAAAAAAAGTAATTAAACCTACTAAAACCAGGGGTTAAGAACGTGTTAAGCGAGCATTAAGAAAATGTAGATTTTAACATTTCGCTAGCTTCTATTGAAGTTGAAAATGGTTTCGAACAGGTTTGATTTTGACAGATGAAAATTTGATTGGTTTCAGGCTTAATTTTGTGTTGAAGTTGAGGTAAATGCTCTTCATTTCCGCCACAAAAAGTAGTGTATGGCCAGTAGTTTTCTTGAAGTTTTAGAGCGTGTTTATGGGCATTTGGTCCTGTGACTGCGACTTCAATTTGACCTTTCTGCATGGCTATTTCCAATTGATGCCACAAGGCAAAATACATTTTAAATTCTTCGTAAAAGGCCTTAACGCTTTGAAGCATGTCTTTCGAAATGGTAATGAATCTGTTTTCTGAAAGCAAATGGCCCAATTGCCACAAATTCATCGCCATCACACCATTGGATGAGGGAATCACATTATCGCTAAATTCAATTTTTCTGGCAATAAGGTTGTTGGTATGCGAGGTGTAATAAAACAGCTGTTTGTCCTTATCAAAATAATTGTCTAACGTATGTTCGGCTAAGCTTTTAGCGTGCTCAAGGTATTTAACGTCAAAACTGATTTGATAGGCATATAACAATCCTTCTATGATAAACGCATAATCGTCTAAAAATCCATTGCTGTTCGATTTATGGTAAATCCGTTGTAGCCTTTGGTCTTGGTGGATGACATTTTCAATCAGATTGTCCATTAAATCCAATGCCATTTTTTTATAAATTGGGTCTTGGGTCGCTTGATAGGTTTTGGCCAGCGCTTTGACCATCATGCCGTTATGAGAAGTGATCATTTTGTCATCCAGACCAGGTCTCACTCTATGTTTTCTTTGGTTGTAAAGCTTTGTTTTGATGCTGTTAAGTTCGTCTATGATTTCAAATTCAGTCAGTAGAAATGTTTCAGCGAGTTGAGGTATAGACTTCACTTGTGCCAAAATATTCAGCTTATGTTCCCAGTTGCCCGATGGTTTTAAATTGAAAAATGAAGTCGCAATTTTAAGTTCGTGTTCAGTGAGAAGTTGTTTAAGCTCGTCTGTTGTCCAACAGTAAAACAAGCCTTCAACACCTTCCGAATCTGCATCTAAAGCAGAATAATAGCCGTAATCTTCATGTTTCAATTCAGTATTTAAAAACTGAATACTTTGCTCGATACACTGTTTATAATTTTCGTTTTTTGTGATTTTGTAAGCATCGGCATATAAAGCGATAAGTTGGGCATTGTCGTACAGCATTTTTTCAAAATGTGGCGCAAACCAATAGCCATCCACACTGTATCGGGCAAAACCACCTGCCACCCAATCGTAAATACCGCCTTCATACATTTTGTCTAAAGCTAAGGTCACAGCCTCTAAAGCCTTTTCGTCTTTATACACTACATAATAGTCGAGCAAACTTTGCCAAACTATCGGCATGGGGAATTTTGGTGCTTTGTCCAAACCGCCATCTTTAAAATCGATGTGTTTAAACCAGGCTTCGTAAGAGTTAATCAATTCTTCTTCAGATTGAAGAATGTTTTCCTTATCGACATTTTCAAAAATATCTTGATTTTTAATCCCTTCTGTTAACCTATTTGCCGTGTTTCTTAGAGTCTCTGGTTGCTCTTTATAGGCAGATGCAATATTTTTTAAAACCGTTAACCAATTTTCTTTAGGAAAATAAGTGCCTGCATAAAAAGGCTTTCCGTCGGGAAGAGCGAAGGCATTTAAGGGCCAACCGCCACGACCGGTAAGCAGTTGCGCCGCTTCCATGTAAATCTGGTCGATGTCTGGACGCTCTTCACGGTCTATTTTGATGTTGACGAAATGCGCATTCATAACATCTGCAACTTCTTGGTCTTCAAAACATTCGTGTGCCATGACATGACACCAATGGCACGAGGAATAGCCAATACTGATAAGTAATAGTTTGTTATTAGTTTTAGCATATTCTAAAATTTCATCGCTCCATTCCTGCCAATGTACAGGGTTATCTTGATGCTGAAGAAGGTATGGATTGGCTGATTTGGAGAGTTCGTTTTTGAGCATGGTGAAGTTTTGTTCCCAAAAATAAGTAATGGTTCTTGCTTCTTTATATCCTTTATGATTCTGTTAATCCCCTAAATCCCCGAAGGGGACTTTTCTTGAGTATTATACTCACGCCAAGGCGCGGAGGCGCAAAGATTTTTACTAAAGTTTCTGGAACGTGTTATTTAAAAAATATACCAAATTTTCAAATTTTCCCATTTTCAAATCTTCAAATTGATAATCTCACGCCAAGGCGCGGAGGCGCAAAGGTTTTTTAGTGTTGGTGTCTTGTTGCTGTTGTTTCTTTTGATACTGTTGAATGCTATTTTGGCTATTTACTATATTGAAGCTAAGGGTTTAACTTGGTTTGACTAAAAAAGGCTTAGTCTGTGTATTATTGTTAGACTAAGCCTCATGGCATATTTGGTTTGTTAAACCTCTAAGATGCATTAGAGTTAATTCGAATAAATGAATTGTCTCTAGAGCATGGTATACTTAATGAACCAAAATTCTTTCAGTTCATACTTTAATCGTTATGGCATATACGAGTTAAACTATATTCTGATATGTTTAGGTTTAATAAAAATACCCAAACATGGTTTGAAAGTCAGATAGTTTATCGTTAATTTTACTCGCATCTTGAAAAAACTCAGGAAAATGTAAGTCGTCAATTTCGCTATAGTCATAGTTCCCTTCATAAGCAATGCTACATGAGCTTGTTCGAACCGTATGTAAAAGTACAAATGTTTGGCCTTTAGGAATTTTCAGCGATTCATCTTTGGTAATGATTTTGACTTGTACTTTTGCATCTACAGTAAATGTTTCAAACGTCAGAGTGCCTTTGCCTTCTAGGGTTATTTTACTGCCTTGGCCTACTATAATTGGTGTTGTCAGGTATTTGTTTAATCCTTTTGGTGAACATCGGTTTGTACCATGATTAAAATCATATACCGTTTTGCCATCAACCTTAAGGGTCGTATTGTCTGTCATTACCGATGAGGGCGTAACAATCATTTGGACGATGTAGAGGTTCTTACCTTTTGGGACGTCAAAAGTATTAGACGATTGGTTCAAGACGATTCGTTGTGATTGTGGATTTTCAAACCCATCAGGTGTCTTAGGATTTACAATACTTTGGGCTAAAATGCTATTAAACATTAATCCGCATAAGAATAATAATAATAAGGTTTTGGTTTGCAAGTGTTTCATTTTAAATTAATTTTTAGTGATTAAATCTTTATAGTTTTTTAGGTTTAGGTTCTAAATCATAGAATTTAAGACCGCTAAACTTTTGTTATAAAAATACTAAAAAAAATATTTACATCAAAATATTTTATGCTAAAAATTTTTTGCATAAAAAATATTAATTAATATTATGATACTAATTTTTATTAAAAAATTTTAATAGTGTAAATTGGGGTTTGGGGTTTGGGGTTTGGGGTTTGGGGTTT
>JAUIFC010000083.1 GCA_030429455.1 Bacteroidia bacterium
CGCACCAGCTCTTTTTATAGCTGTCAGTTGTTCTAGCATCACGGCATCGTGATCGAGCCATCCTTTTTCTGCTGCCGCTTTGATCATAGCGTATTCGCCGCTTACTTGGTAAACAGCGATGGGGTGTTCTATGGTGTTGGCCAAATCTCTAACAATATCTAGGTAGGCTATTCCTGGTTTTACCATGGCGATGTCCGCACCTTCTTCGATGTCTAAAAGTGTTTCTGTAATCGCTACTTTCCGATTAGCAGGATTCATTTGATAAGTGCTTTTGTCCTTGGGGACATTCACCTCGTCGACTGGAGCAGAATCCAAGGCATCTCTAAACGGGCCATAAAACGCCGAAGCATATTTTGCCGAATAGCTTAAAATACCAGTGTCTTCAAAACCGTTTGCTTCCAGAGTTTCTCTTAAGGCTTTGATGCGTCCGTCCATCATATCGCTTGGCGCCAACATATCAGCACCAGCTTTGGCATGACTCAAGCCCATTTGAGCCAAAACCTCAACGGTTTGATCATTGACTATTTTTCCGCCTTTTACAATGCCATCATGACCCAAAGACGAGAAAGGGTCAAGCGCCACATCGGTCATTACGTACATTTCTGGCACAGTATCTTTAATGGTTTTGATGGCTTGTTGCATCAATCCATTATCGTTTATGGCTTCTTTACCTGTGTTGTCTTTTAAGGCGTCATCAACTTTTACGAATAATAGAACCGATTTTAAACCCATTGCCCATAAGTCTTTCACTTCTGTCTTGATGTGGTCCAAAGTCATTCTGAAATACCCTGGCATTGAGGCGATTTCTTCTTTTTTACCTTTGCCTTCAATGATGAATAAAGGCACAATAAAATCGTCAGGATGCAATCGCGTTTCTGCAACCAAATCTCTAATGGCTTTGTTTTGTCGTAATCGTCGTGGTCTTATGTAAGGGTACATGTTTTTAAATTTTAAACCCAATCGATAGGGTGTTTTAGAATTTTAATTAATCGTTCTTCATCAGAGTGTTCCTCAGGATGGTAGTCATATTGCCATTGCACATGAGGTGGCAAACTCATTAAAATACTTTCGATTCTTCCGTTGGTTTTTAGCCCGAAAAGTGTGCCTTTGTCATGTACTAAATTAAATTCCACATAACGTCCTCGCCGAATTTCCTGCCAGTTTCTGTGTTTGGACGTGTAAGGCATATCTTTTCGTTTTTCAACTATTGGTATGTAGGCTTGAGTAAAACTATTGCCTACCTCGGTTACGAAATTATACCAATCTTCTATCGATTGATTTTCATTCGACTTTAAATAGTCAAAAAATAAACCGCCAATGCCTCTGGCTTCGTCACGATGGGCATTCCAGAAGTAATTATCGCATTGCTTTTTGTATTTGGGGTAAAACGAAGAATCGTGTTTTTCGCAAGCGGTCTTACATGTTTGGTGAAAATGTTTGGCATCTTCATCAAATAAATAATAAGGCGTTAAATCTTGTCCACCACCAAACCACTGGTCAACCATATGACCTGATTTATCAAACATTTCGAAATACCGCCAATTGGCATGAACAGTAGGAACAAATGGATTTTTTGGGTGAATGACCAAGCTTAATCCACATGCAAAAAAATCTACATCCTCAACCTTAAAATAGGCTTGCATCGATTGAGGCAATGGCCCATGAACGGCTGAAACATTTACGCCACCTTTTTCAAATACAATGCCGTTTTGGATGACTCTGGTTTTTCCGCCACCACCTTCTTTACGTTTCCATTCGTCTTCAACAAATTTTGCTTTACCATCGATATGCTCTAAAGCTGAGGTGATTTCATTTTGAAGGTTTAGGATATAGGCGTAAAATTTTTCTTTCATTGTAATAAGTCAGTTTACAAATATAGAGAATTGCAAATGTTTGTTTCCAAGTCCAAAGTGAACTTTATGACTTATTAAAGTGATTCTTGAGTAGAAGATTCATAATTATTAATGTCTATTTTTGTTTGAGTAAAACTTTTGAAACAAAAGTCCGCAGTTCTAAAAATAAAAGCAGTTATAGAAAAATGAAATTTAATACCAAAGTCATTCATTCCAATCTTAAAGACTTAGACCCTGCCTTCGATTCCGTTAATCCTCCAATCTACCAAACGACGACTTTTAAGCAAGACAGTTTGAAAGGGCACAAAGGTTTTGAATATTCCAGAACAGCAAATCCGACACGTTCTGCATTAGAAGAGTCGATTGCAACTTTGGAAAATGGCAATTATGGCATTGTCTTCAGCTCTGGTATTGCGGCAGTCGATGCCGTATTAAAACTATTAAAATCTGGTGACGAAGTAATTACGACCACCAATGTATATGGTGGAACTTATCGAATATTTAACCAAGTTTATAAGCATTTCGGTATAAAATTTCATTTTATAAATCCTAATACCGATACATTTGAAAACTACATCACCCCAAAAACCAAATTGATTTGGGTGGAGACACCTACCAATCCTATTTTAAGCATTGCAGACATAAAGGCTTTGTCTCATATTTCTAAAGCCAACAACTTAAGGTTAGTAGTGGACAATACTTTTGCTTCGCCCTATCTTCAGCAACCTTTGGAGTTGGGTGCAGATATAGTGATGCATAGCGCCTCCAAATACCTAAGCGGGCATTCGGATGTCATTTTAGGGGCATTGGTTGTCAACGATAAAGCATTGGCAGATGAGCTGCATTTTATTCAAAAAGCAACAGGAGCAATTGCTGGGCCAATGGATTGTTATTTGGTGTTTAGAGGTATCAAAACGCTGCATGTACGGATGCAACGCCATTGTGAAAATGCAAAAGCCATCGCCGAATTTCTTTACAATCACTCTAAAGTAAAACAAGTCTTTTGGCCAGGACTTCCATCGCACGCTAACCATCACATTGCTAAACTGCAGTTGAAAGATTTTGGTGGTGTTGTGTCATTTTCTTTAAAAGAAGATTCGCAAGATGCTGCATTTCAGGTTTTAAAAAAACTGAACATCATCACTTATGCCGAATCTCTTGGCGGTGTCGAATCTCTCATCGGTCATTCTGCAAGCATGTCTCACGCAAGTGTGCCGAGGGAAGAAAGATTATTGATGGGAATTTCAGATTCCTTACTGCGACTAAGTGTTGGAATAGAAGACAGTGAAGATTTGATTTCAGATTTGCAACAAGCCTTAATTTAAGACGTCTGGCAATGGTAAAACACACTTGGAGCAACATAAAGGAAACACTGGGAGTTAAGGAGTTAGTAAAGTTTATCAAAGAGGATTGGCAACAAGCTTATATTTTCATTTTTATCTATTTATCCATTGCCATTGGAATAAATTATTACTTCGATTTAGAGGATGCCTATCTTGATGCTTACAAGAACCAAGTCCTTGGAGTCGTTTATTTCTTTCTATTAAACTTTTCGATGTATGTTATCCCGATGCTTTTTTTGTTAAAAGTAAAGGTGATTTCAGATGCCGTTAAGACTATTGAATTTTGGATATATATCCTTTTCTCTTTATTCATGTTGTCACTTTTTCAGTCAACTAATTTAGCATCACTACTTTTTGAAGACTTTTATCAAGAAAATTATTTCAGTCAAAAAATGGGTTATCGTCTAAACGCCTTGGCAAAGTATGCTGTTGTATTTTTGGTTTTAGGCGTTTTTGTCGGTAGACTCCGACACTTTGGTTTCGGGTGTTTAAATTTTAAGATAAAATACAAAACCTATTTCGGTTTTTTACTGGTCATGTTGCCCTTATTGGTGTTTGCTTCAACCCAAGAAGAGTTTTTAAGAGTGTATCCAAAACTCAAACAAATAGGAGTCTCTTTGGAAGAATATGCCTCTCAACTCCTTGTCTATGAGCCTTTATATCTTTTGAATTTCGTCATGTTAGAATGGTTTTTTAGAGGATTTATGGTCTTGTTTTTTAAAAAATATTTGAACACAAAAGCCATTATTTTAGTAGCGCTCATCTACTGTTCCTTTCATTTTGGCAAGCCCGCTTTGGAATGCATCAGTTCATTTTTTGGCGGATATTTGCTAGGCTATATTGTCTATAAAACCAAAAGCATTTGGGGTGGTGTCATCGTTCATATGGGCATTGCTTTTTTAATGGATTTGTTTGCATTTTTAGCAAAAACACTCTAACAAAACGATTTTGTTTAAAGGCTTTTTTTTTATGAATCTTTTATCAGTGGCTTTGAGATAATATCTCTTACTTGCAAATAACAAAAACAGTAATCATGAAATACTTAGAACATTTAAATTGGCGTTACGCCACCAAAAAGTATGACGCCACCAAAAAAGTGTCGGAAGACGATATTGCAAAAATTAAAGAAGCGATTCGCTTATCTGCTTCATCTTATGGTTTGCAACCTTATAAAATCTTAGACATCAGGGACGAAAAATTAAGAGAAGAGTTAAAACCCTTATCATGGGATCAGCCTCAAATCACAGACGCCTCTCACCTCTTTTTGTTTTGTAACAAAGTAAAAGTAACGGCAGACGACATCCAAGAATTTATCGAGCTCACTGCCAGCGAAAGAGGATTAGAAGCCGATGTTTTAAAAGGCTATGGCGATTTTATGAAAAATACGCTTGGTAACTTTTCAGACGAATTGATGTTAAACTGGACCGCAAGACAAACCTATATTGCTTTAGGGAATGGCTTATCTGTTTCTGCAGAATTAAGAGTGGACAGCACACCGATGGAAGGCTTTAGTCCAGAGGGCTACAACGAGAAATTAGGCTTGCTGGAAAAAGGATACAGCGCTTGCGTATTAATGGCGATAGGTTACCGCTCAGAAGAAGACCAAACACAACATGCGGCTAAAGTGAGAAAGCCGATGGATGTGTTGTTTGAGGAGGTGTAGGAAGTAATAAGAAAAAGGCGTTTTCGTGGAGAGAACACCCTCCTTAATCCTCCCTTACCGAACTAAATTCGGTACAGGCTAAGGGAGGAAACTAATTTTTTCCCTTGCCTGTGCCGATACGATAAATATCGGTAAGGGAAATGCCGAAGGCAAAGGGTGTTTTTTCTGTATTTATTATATTTAAAGAATAAAACGTATTTTGAGGAATCATGATATTTTACCATATACACAGAAAGCTAGAAATTTAGCTTCACAATTAAGAAAGAACATGACAGCTACTGAAAGAGTGTTTTGGAGTGTTGTCAAAAGTTCAAAATTGGGTGTTGTGATCAGGCGACAAGTTCCTATACTTGATTATGTTGTTGATTTTTATATCAAAGAATTAGGTATTGCCATTGAAATTGATGGAGGTTTCCATAAAGATAATGCGTTAGAAGATGGAATGCGTCAAGCAAGAATTGAAAAATTAGGTGTTAAGTTTATTAGGTATTCCAATGAAGATATTTTAGGCAAATTACCTCAGGTATTGCAAAATTTAAAATCTATCATCACTGAACAAAAGTCAAATTAAGTAAATTTATTTCCTTGCCTGTGCCGATACGATAAATATCGGTAAGGAAAATGCTGGATATGAAAGTTGTTTTTGTTCGATACGGAGAACACCCTCCTTAGTCCTCCCTTACCGAATTAAATTCGGCACAGGCTAAGGGAGGAAATTAATTTTTTCCCTTGAGGGAAATGCCGGAGGCAAAGGGTGTATTTTCCTGGATATCAAACTTTATTCAGCACTTACCGAATTAAATTCGGTACAGGCTAAGAGAGGAAAATGATTTTTTCCCGTGGCTGTGCCAATACAATAAATACTGGTATAGGAAATGCTGGATATGAAAGATGTTTTTGTTCGATATGGAAAACACTCTCCTTAATCCTCCCTTACCGAATTAAATTCGGCACAGGCTAAGGGAGGAAATTAATTTTTTCCCTTGAGGGAAATGCCGAAGGCAAAGGGTGTTTTTTTCTGGAAATCAAACTTTAATCAGAACTTTTCGAACTAAATTCGGTACGGGCTATGAAAGGAAAGTTTGTGTTTTTATCAATGAAATTTACCAAATAGTCTTTACTGTACTATAGTATATTTGAAAGAAGTAACACCCTCCTTAATCCTCCCTCAAGGGAGGAAACTAATTTTTTCCCTTGAGGGAAATGCCGGAGGCAAAGGGTGTTTTAACAATAAGATACACCATGTCCAAAGGTTATTTCTATTGCAATTCCCATTCACACATTCTCAAAAAACACCTGATAAAATTCAAAAACTCTCAAAATTGAATTAATATATTGCCTACATAATGAAGATAATTTATCTTTGCAAAAATATTTTGAGAATTCCTAAAAACTACGATAACGATGGATTTTAAACTTAGCGAAGAGCATGAGATGATACGCCAAGCGGCAAGAGATTTTGCGAACACAGAATTACTGCCTGGTGTTATAGAAAGAGATAACAAACAAGAATTTCCAGCTGAGCAAATTAAAAAATTAGGAGAGCTAGGATTTTTAGGCATGATGGCTTCTCCAGAATATGGCGGTGGCGGAATGGATACCATCTCTTACATCCTCGCGATGGAAGAATTATCCAAAGTAGATGCTTCTGCTTCCGTGGTAGTTTCAGTTAATAATTCATTGGTTTGTTGGGGATTAGACACCTATGGGTCCGAAGCACAAAAAGAAAAATACCTGTCTAAGTTAACCACCGGCGAAGCTTTAGGCGCTTTTTGTTTAAGTGAACCCGAAGCAGGTAGCGATGCGACTTCTCAAAAAACAACAGCCATCGACAAAGGCGATCATTATGTGCTTAACGGCACAAAAAACTGGATCACCAATGGTGGAAGTGCCGATTACTACCTCGTCATTGCACAAACCGACAGAGAGAAAAAACACAAAGGCATCAATGCCTTTATCGTAGAGAAAGGTTGGGAAGGTTTTGAAATCGGTCCAAAAGAAGACAAAATGGGTATCCGTGGCAGCGACACGCATTCCTTAAACTTTAACGATGTCATTGTGCCTAAAGAAAATAGAATTGGCGAAGACGGTTTCGGCTTCAAATTTGCCATGAAAACCCTTTCAGGCGGAAGAATCGGTATCGCTGCACAAGCCTTAGGCATTGCTGCCGGTGCTTACGAATTATCAAAAATTTATTCCAAAACTCGAAAAGCCTTTGGTACCGAAATCATGAACCACCAAGCCATCGCTTTCAAGTTGGCCGACATGCACACGCAAATTACAGCAGCACGTCATTTGGTCATGCAAGCAGGTTGGGACAAGGACAACGGCTTAAACTACGATTTGTCTGGCGCAGTAGCCAAATTATACGCCTCTCAAGTGGCGATGGACGTCTCTACAGAAGCTGTCCAAATCCATGGAGGAAACGGCTACGTCAAAGAATACCATGTGGAACGCATGATGCGCGACGCCAAAATCACACAGATTTACGAAGGCACATCCGAAATTCAAAAAATTGTCATTTCAAGAGCCATTTTAAGAGATTAAGGGCAACCACTTAAACCCATCGAAAACCCTAAGGAAATTGAAACCAAGACCTTAGGGTTTTTTTATACCTAACACCAAGCACCATCACTAACCTCAGAAGTACCGCTGCAAATGACCAATTGCTAAAAGCATAATAAGAAGCCGGGAACCTGCTTTACGTTGCAATCTGCTTGTGCCTTTGTATTATACATGGCATTTTGCAGGCTTCTACCGTCGCCTTTAAAATACCTGTATAAATAACAAAGCCAACTTCACAGGATTTCCACTCCAATCAGGGCTAGGGTCTGTAATTGTATTTGTCGTGTATAGAAAGTTTGAAAAACTTTACACATTTCTAAAACGTGTAAAGAAAAACGGATTTTTTATACATATCTTGATAACGTGTAAAGAAAATCGAATTTTTTATACATATCTTTGTAATGTGCAAAGATTTTTAAAATAACTTATCATATTAATTCCGTGCATTAAAAAATGAGTTGGCAACCTAAACCATTACCCTATCAAACTGAATTAGAAACACGCAGAGTTTTAAAAATCTTACCAGACGCCCATCGTGCCCTGGCAGAATTAAAGGGCGTTGCTCAGTCTATACCAAAACAGGATATATTAATAAATACGCTGTCTATTCAAGAAGCTAAAGACAGTAGTGAAGTAGAAAATATTGTAACTACCCATGATGAGGTTTATAGAGCAAGTATAGCCCTAGATAAAATAGCATCCAGCCAGGCTAAAGAAGTACAGAACTACGTTTCTGCGATGAAAAAAGGCTATGAGTTGATAAAAAAATATAATTGTCTTACCATAAACCACATTAAACAAATTCAAGAAATCTTAGAAAAAAATACGGCTGGTTTTAGAAAAGTACCTGGAACTAATTTAAAAAACCAAAAAACAGGAGAAATTGTTTACACGCCCCCACAAGATTTTAATACGATTCAGAAACTCATGGACAATCTGGAAAGCTATATCAATGAGGCTGAAAGATTAGATATAGATCATCTTATAAAATTGGCGTTGTTTCATTTTCAGTTTGAAAGTATACATCCTTTTTATGACGGCAATGGGAGAACAGGAAGGATTTTAAATATTTTATACCTTATTCAATACAATTTGCTAGACACACCAATATTGTATTTAAGCCGATACATAGTAGAACATAAAAGCGATTATTACAAACTTCTGCAGGCCGTAAGAGATCATGACAATTGGGAAGATTACATTGTCTTTATGATTACCGCTATTACGCAGACCTCGAAAGAAACTCTAAAAATGGTTAGAAACATAAAAGAGGCCATGGCCGATTTTAAAATTAAATTGAGGAGTAATTATAAATTTTACAGTCAGGATTTGCTTAATCATCTTTTTAAACAACCCTATACTAAAATTGAATTTTTAGAGAGAGAATTAGACGTTTCAAGAGTTACCGCAGCAGGGTATTTAAATCAATTAGCAGATGGCGGTCTTTTAGATAAGTATAAGCTCGGTCGATCAAATTATTATGTTAACCACAATGTACTTAAAGCTTTACATCAAAACACCTGACCTGAGCCCAAGAATATTAAAATCCGGTTTTAACAATATCCAAAAATCTTTACACATTTTTAAAACGTGTAAAGAAAAACAGATTTTTTATACATATCCTGATAACGTGTAAAGAGAATCGGGTTTTTATATAAATTTTAATCAGTCTATAATCAAGTAAATCAAATTTCAAATTGATACTTATTGTATGTTGTGAATTGAAGTCTACAAAAATAGCTTTGAATCATGATAAACAGCATACTAATCAAAGAGTTTGGTCTTAAGATTAAATCACTACGTAATCAAAAAAATCTCAGTCAAGAAGAATTATCTTTTTTGACTGGTTTTCATAGGACTTACATTGGCATGGTAGAAAGAGGTGAACGAAATATCTCTCTTTCAAATATTGCAGTTTTTTCCAGAGCTTTAGAGATCGAAATCCATGATTTATTAAACTTCAAAGAATCAGGTTCCCAGATTAGTTTTAAAGATTTTGAAACTAAAAATGGATAATGATTTAGATATAGAGTTTCAAGAAAATGATGTAAGTCTCGAAACACAATGGCGTTCTTTAATACTGTTCGGTAGAAATTCGGCAACTTATAAGTTTGCCTTTGCTAAGAGTTTACTTGATATAATTAATGAAGAAAAAACCAGAGTTAGTCTAAGTGACTTATCTGTACCATTTTCAAAGTATATAACTGATCATCTTTTAATATCTGATAAACAAGGTAATTCTAAATCAAGTAAATTTCTAGATTATTGTAGAAGTTTCAATAAAGGTGAGCTCTCTGTTGATGAATTACATTATTATACTGAAAAGTACGGATTTGTGAATGTTGTTGATGCATTTCAAAATATAAATGGAGGTAGGATAAACGATCTTTTTTATGAAAAAAATTATAATGGTAAAAATAAAGAGATTATCGTCACTGATAATTTACTAAAACTAAAAGACAATTTTCATTTTATTAGCTTTGAAAATGAAGTAGAAGCAAGGTGGAATCTTGTAGAAACAGCTTGGAATATAAATGTAAATCCAAAGCTTCTTGAAGTTAAATATGACAAAAAGGGTTCAATATTTTATATTGAAAATAATTTAAATAAAAGAAGAGATATTACATCGGTACGAGATGCTTTAAATGGATATCAAAAAGGTAAATGTTTTTATTCTTTTCAAAATATTTCTATTGAAAAGGGTTCTGAAAATGTATGCCATGTAGATCATTTTCTTCCTCATAGAAACAAAGAAATACACTACAAATATGGCGCAAATCTTGATGGAGTATGGAACCTTGTTCTAATAAATAATGATGTGCATAGAACTAAAGGAACTAAAGTGCCTCATTTAAAGTATTTAAAAAGACTTTACAATAGAAACGAATTTTATATAAAAAGTAAACATCCGTTAGCTGAAACTATAATCAACCAGACCGGAGATAATAAGTATAAAAGGAGAGACTTTTTACAGAAGCATTATGATCTGGCATATAATGTCGAATTAGTGAAATGGAAACCTAAAATTGAATTACCTGGCACATTTTAATATTAAAAAATGGAAAATCTAAACTCCCACCGCACCGCCAAAGAACGTGATAAAATGTCGTATCCAACTCGTATTCTGTTGGAGAGGGATTTATTGCAAGGCGATATTCTTGATTTTGGATGTGGATTTGGAAAAGATGTTGAGAAATTACAAGAAAAGAACCTAAATGTTACAGGTTACGACCCACATTACCATCCGGAATATCCTGAAAAACAATTTGACACCATCATTTGCCATTACGTGCTTAATGTACTTCAAAATCAGAATCAGGCCAAAGTTTTGTTCGAAGTTTCTAGATTATTAAAATTTGTTGGTAAAGCTTATTTCAGTGTACGTCGAGATATAAAAAAGCCAGGCTTTAGAACTCATTTTGTACATAAAGTAAAGACTTACCAAACCAATGTCGTGTTACCATTTAAAAGTGTTTTCAAAAATGAAAATCTAGAAATTTACGAATACCAGCACTATTGTGTTTTACATCAGAATCAACCTAAAATCAGTCCGTTCTTTGAAAAACTTGAACCGAAAGAGCAAGTTGGAGAATTAGCCAGTTGCTTTGCGTTTAGAGACAAATTTCCTGTTTCAAAAGGTCATACCTTAGTCATCCCAAAACGTGTGGTGTCGAATTATTTTGAACTTAGTTTTAAAGAACAATCGGCATGCTGGTTTTTGGTCAATTTGGTAAAAGCAGAATTGCAAAAAGAGTTGAAACCTGATGGATTTAATATTGGAATTAATGCTGGTGAGGCAGCGGGGCAAACTGTTCCTCATGTTCATATCCACGTCATTCCACGATATAAAGGTGACATGGAAAATCCCAGAGGTGGCGTTCGTGGCGTCATTCCAGAAAGAATGAGTTATTAATCGTATTTACCAATTCTGCACAAATGAAAAAATTCCTACGCCTCCTTTTAAAGTCCATTTTAGTCATTCTAAGTTTGTTGGTTATAGTGTTTATAGTGCTAAAGTTAACCTATAACGAAGAGGTTCCAGAAGGAATACCAGGTCAAGCAGCAGATGTTTTGGCACAGCAGATGTTAGACGCCTTAAAAGCCGACAAGTTCCAGTCTGCTCAAGAAATTCAATGGACCTTTAGAGGAAAAACGACGTACCATTGGCAATTGCAACAAGGGATCGTCGAGGTGTTTTGGGAGGACTATCATGTGACTTATCACACCAAAGATGTCAAACAAAGTAAGGCGATGTTAAACGCTCTTGCACTGCAAGGCACAGCAAAAGAAGACGCCATCGCTTATGCCGTGGCTCAGTTTAACAACGATAGCTTTTGGCTAGTCGCCCCATTTAAGGTGTTTGACAAAGGCGTCCTTAGAAGTATAGTCGAAGTTGATGGAAAGCAAAAACTCTTATTGCAATACACCACAGGTGGCACGACGCCAGGCGACGCTTACCTTTGGGATTTGGATAAAAATTACCGTCCTGTAGCTTTTAAAATGTGGGTCAGCATCCTTCCGTTTGATGGCATCGAAGCTCAATGGTCTGAATGGGACACCACTGCTGGAGGATTTATGTTGGCAAAGTCAAGAACATTCTTTGGCCTTGAGATTCCTATTTCCGACGTTAAGGTTGTGCCGTAATGTGTTTTTCACCGTCATTACGAGGAGGAACGACGAAGTAATCTCTTTCAACTGAAATTCTCAATACATTATAACGATACTTACATCGTTTGTTAGAGATTGCCGCAGGTTCGTACCTCACCTTTCCCGAATCGAGTTCGGGACAGGCTGCAATGACGTGTTCTTTTCACCGTCATTACGAGGAGGAACTACGACGTAATCTCTTTCAACTGAGATTCTCAATATTTTAAAATGTTACTAACATCGTTTGATAAAGATTGCCACGAGCTCCTACGTCGCTCTCGCAATGACGTGTTTTTGATTTCTTCAATTGTATTTAGGTATGCGTTTTTAGAAACGTCATTACGAGGAGGTACGAGGACGTAATCTCTCCCAACTAAAATTCCCAACACTTTACAACGTTTCTTACATCGTTTGTAAGAGATTGCCACGAGCTCCTACGTCGCTCTCGCAATGACGTACTTTTTTTCACCGTCATTACGAGGAGGTACGACGAAGTAATCTCTTTCAACTGAAATTCTCAACGCTTTATAACGATATTCACATCGTTTGCAAAAGATTGCCACAGTCACTGTGTTCCCTTCTCGAATCGAGTTCGGGACAGGCTGCAATGAAGGTATTTTCTTTTAAAAAAAACAAACCATCACCAGGCGAGCCTTTGCGGTTAAAGTTCAAACAAGCCCTTATAAACGCATCACCCCATAAACTCATACACTCAAGTAATCCCATCAAAAGCGTTTTCAACAAAAAGCAATCGAGATGACCATCTAATCCTATTTCAAATTTTATCTTTGCCAGAAAACATATGGCGTCACTGCGCAAATTTCTTACCGAGCAAGGATTTTCTAGAATAAAACTAAAATTTACACCAACAGACCATTTTCATATCAAGGCCAAAATAAATGGTGTTGAAGGCGATTTTATTTTAGATACTGGTGCATCGAGCAGTTGTGTAGATTTCAGTCGTGTGCGTCATTTCAACTTGTTTGCTCAAAAAAGTGATATCCGTGCAGCTGGTGCTGGCGCTACGAATATGCGCACACAAGTTTCTGAAAACAACAGCATACAAATTGGGCAATGGAAAAAAACACGGCAAAACTTGGTCATCTTTGATTTAAGCCATGTCAACGAAGCCTTAGCTGATCATGAGGCAGAAGAAGTCGATGGCATCATTGGTGCTGACTTTCTTAAAAAAGGAAAAGCCGTAATCGATTATAAACAAAAGGCCTTGTACTTGAAATAATGGCATTTGCCATACCGAGTCTGGAAAATTTTTCAACTTATAGTTGAGCCATTTTATAAAAAGCAGTACACCAAAGACTCCGTTTTAAATGAAAAAAATCATGTAATTTTGCAAATTAATTTTGACAACCATGGCAGAAGACCTAAAATCTCTAAATTTTATTGAACAAATCATTGAAGACGACTTAAAACTGGACTATACCCAGAGTCAACTTCAATTTCGTTTTCCACCAGAACCAAATGGATATTTACACATTGGCCATGCTTCGGCGATTTGTTTAAATTTTGGTTTAGGCTTAAGTTACAAAGCGCCCGTTAATTTGCGTTTCGACGATACCAATCCTACAAAAGAAGAGCAAGAATTTGTAGATGCCATCAAGCGTGATGTGGAATGGTTGGGCTTTAACTGGGCTAACGAATGTTATGCTTCTGACTATTTTCAGCAACTCTACGATTGGGCCGTCATGTTGATTAAAAATGGAGATGCATATGTGGATAGCCAAACGTCTGCAGAAATAGCAGAACAAAAAGGCACACCAACCAGTCCAGGAACAAATAGTCCTTTTCGAGACCGTTCGGTTGAAGAAAATTTGCAGCTTTTCGAAGCCATGAAAACAGGAGAAGCCGAAGAAGGAAAACACGTCCTTCGTGCAAAAATAAGTATGAGTGCCAAAAATATGCTCATGCGCGATCCTGTCATGTACCGCTCCATGCATAAAGCACACCACAGAACAGGCGATCATTGGAAAATCTATCCGATGTACGACTGGGCACATGGGCAATCGGACTATATCGAAAGGGTGTCCCATTCGTTTTGCACCTTAGAATTTCAGCCTCATCGTGAGCTATACAATTGGTTTGCCAAAAAGGTATTGGCGCCGGACACCTTAAAACCCAAGCAACGTGAATTTGCCAGACGAAATTTGAGTCATACGGTGGTGAGTAAACGTAAATTGCTAAAACTCATAGAGCACGGCATTGTGGAATCTTGGGACGACCCTCGAATGCCAACGATTTCAGGAATGAGAAGACGTGGTTATACACCAGAAGCCATCGTCAATTTTGCAAATTCCATCGGTATCGGAAAACGTGAGAATACAGTAAATCTCTCTCATTTAGAGTTTTGTGTTAGGGAGGATTTAAATAAAAAAGCCCCTAGAGTCATGGGTGTTTTGGATCCGCTTAAGGTGTTGATTACCAATTATCCTGAAGACAAAGAAGAATGGCTAGAGGCCGAAAACAATCCGGAAAACGAAGCTGCAGGAAGTAGAAAAGTGCCATTTTCCAGAGAAATTTATATTGAAAAAGAAGATTTTCGAGAGGAAGCCAACAGAAAATTCTTTAGACTAAAACTCGGCAAAGAAGTCAGATTGAAAAATGCTTACATTATAAAAGCAGAAAGTTGCACTAAAGACGAAAATGGAAATGTCATTGAAGTTCAATGTACGTACGACACAGATTCTCGAAGTGGAAGTGGGACAGAAGCTTCTCTCCGAAAAGTAAAAGGAACCTTGCATTGGGTTTCTATACAGCACGCCATTCCTGCTAAAGTTAGATTGTACGATCGCTTATTTACAGTTGAAAATCCAGATCAGGATAAAGACAAAGACTTTTTAGAGCATGTCAATCCTAATTCGCTTGAAGTTATCACAGCTCAGGTAGAGCCTAGCTTGAAAGACGCAAATCCAGGTGATAGATTTCAATTTCAGCGTATGGGGTATTTTTGTGTAGATACAACATCAACAACAGAACATTTAGTGTTTAACAAAACGGTTGGTCTTAGAGATTCCTGGAAGGGCTAAGCTGATTTGAAGATTTTCCTGTTTGAAAATTTGAAAATGCCGGAAATCGCGAGAGTAAACGATTCGAAGCATCAACTAAATTCAACATATCATCCTTTATTCTGATTTAAAATTTTAATATTAGCTTAAGATTTTATGGAATAATAGTTGAGGTATTTAATATGACACTACAACCTATTTATGTTGAGCTTTCGAAGTATTTATCAAGTTAAGATTTTACTCTCATTATGGTTTTGTTTCATTTTTTCAATATCTAGCAGCCAGACTCTTAGTGATTTTACAAATTCTAACGACGCTATTGATTGTAATGATGTTATCTATAATGCTCCTTCAATCGTACAAGAATTAATTGATAACAATCAAATTTTAAAAGTCTATGATTTTTTAGACTATTGGGAGTCTAATTGTGGGGAAATAGAGCAAATTTATAGATTAAGAACTATTCTTGATATTCAACGGAGAAGCTTTAACATCAGTAGCATTAATGAGGCTACATTAGATAATCTAATTATATACAAATCTCTATTTAATGAGGTTAAAGATAGCATTAACAGTGGTGTCGAATTAGATCGTGACTATTATAATAATTTTGATGCCTACTTCAATTTAACACAGGAATTGGCTAAAAATACTAAATCAACAAATATTGATGAACAATTGATTTTAGACTTTTACGCCGATGATAATCCATCTTTTGATAACATTAAAAGGGCTCCAAAAACAAGTAAGCTCAGGCAAGTCTATGACGATTTTCACAGTATGTTCTTTAATAGCCCGATAGATTTTTTAGAGTTTAGGTATCTATTCATTACTGGAGGTATTGATAATATGGATAAGCTATCCATTTTCGGAACCAGACCCAGTGTTGGTTTTGGCTTAGGTTTACAAATGAAACGACACATTTTAGACGCCATTTTGGATGTAAGAATTGGTCCTTCAGATCAAGAATATTCTACAGTTTACAATGGAGAATTACTTACTACAAACAATTA
>JAUIFC010000084.1 GCA_030429455.1 Bacteroidia bacterium
ATGTCAAGCAAACCTTCAATGTTATTCCAAAGCCAAATGCTGCAACTGTATCTGCAGATAAAATGAACGTGGTTTATAGAGGTATTGATAATCCTATAACTGTTTCTATGGCAGGAGTATCAGAAAATAATTTAACGGTTTCCGTTCCTGGTCATAATTCAACTAGAAAATCTGCCTCAAGTTATATTATTAAGCCAGGTGCTGGTAAAGAACTTACAGTAAAAGTTACTGGTAGAATTGATGGACAATCCTTTCCATCAGAAGCTAAATTTAGAATTAAATCTTTACCAAGACCTACACCGACAATTAGAGGTCAAGTACAAGAAGGAGGTGCTATAAAGTTACCTAGAAAGGCTGTTGAAATTTCACCTATTGGTGCAATATTTGAGGATTTTGATTTCGATTTGTCACCTGTTGTCAAGAGATTTACGATGAGTGTACCTGGTCAAGCCTCTGTGGTTGTTAATGGAGCAACGCTAAATTCGCAAGCAAAAAAAGCGCTTAATCTAGCCAAAACGGGTTCAATCATTCAATTTTTTGATATCAAAGCAGATATACCTGGTGCTCAGGTAAATGTTAAAAGTATGCCAGCGTTATTGGTTCAACTTACTAATTAATATAGATTAACTTATGTATACATCAAATCGTTTTATTTATTGTCTAGTTCTAATCTTTTCATTTTTTATTGTAGAGGCACAGTCCAATATATTAAATGCAGATTCTCCAGAAGATATTCAAAGATTAGCTGAGGAGCAGGAAAAACTTGACGATAGTAAACCTTTGCCATATGGTTATATTGATAAAAGAGATATCATGTGGTCTAAAATTGTTTGGGAAAAAATTGACTTAAATCAAAAAATGAATTATCCACTTCTATATCCATTGGATTCGAATAGAATGGGTCCAGACAGAAGGTCTTTGTTTCAGGTTTTGATTGAAGGTATTGAAAAAGGTTCAGTAGACCCTACAGCAAAAGAGGCTATTACAGATGTATATGCAACAAGTTATTTTCAGCAAAAGAAGAATTATGAAGAAATTCTTAATTCATTAAAAGCTATATTTTTACCGGATGTAGCCTTGGATTTATTGGGTCAGTACGGAATCACGGGAACGGATAATGTTCAATTGTTTCTAAATAGAGCGATGGCAAATGAATTAGAGAATTATCCAGATTTATATTCTGCCGAGTTGGTTAGTCAAATGAAGCCCTATATCATTCCCACAGAGATAACTGCTGCGGATATTACCTCGTACCTTATCAAAGGAATTTGGTATTTCGATAAAAGACAAGGCCAATTAAAATATCGATTATTAGGCATCGCCCCAGCTGGTTATGATATTCAAACTCAGAATCCTACTTATTCAGGAGATCCAAAAGTCATTCCTTATTTTTGGGTGTGGTTTAAGGATGCTAGAAATGCACTTCACGATGCAAAAGTACTGAATTCAGAAAATGGTGCGGAGCCACTTACATTCGATCATCTTTTAAATACAAGAAGATTTGATGCTGTTATTTATAAGACTCAAAATATGTACGAGGATAGAGAGATTGAGAATTATGTTCAAGAAAATGCTTTAATGCAATTGCTAGAAGCAAGAAGAATCAGTGATCAAATAAGAAATTTCGAATTGGATATGTGGACTTATTAATAAGTCATATTAAATCTAAAGCAAACGCCTCAATTTGAGGCGTTTGTATTTTATGGTAGTCCGTAGCATTTAACATGAAAGATATTCTAATTGTAGGGTTTGGTTTAGCGGGGCTTGCTGTTGCTCATCATGCAGAGGAGTTGGGATTAAGATTTAATATTTTAAATGATAATGCTCAGCGATCTTCACGAGTTGCAGGTGGATTATTAAATCCTATTGCAATTAAAAGAATGAAGCCAGTTTGGAATTTAGAAGAATTTCTTCCATATGCAAAATCTTATTATAATCAATTACAGGATAAGTTTTCAGCCGAAATATTTGAAGACAAAATCATTAAGGCATTTATTCATAATACGTATTCCGAAAACAACTGGCATCAAGCTTTAGACAAAGTAAGGATGAAAGCACACATATCTAAATCAGTTTATGCCAATCATGATGCTTCTATCAATACCAAAAGGTTTGGAGAAGTATTTGCAGCACAAATTAATCTTTCTCAATTATTTACTGCGGCCGAAAAGTATTATGATGAAAGGCAGTCCTACATAAAAGAGAAATGCATTCATGATGAGATTATGGTAAGTGATTCTTCAGTATCTTATCATAATTGTTCTTATCGCCATGTTATTTTTTGCGAAGGTTACGGCATTATAAATAATCCTTATTTTAATAATTTAGGGATTTATGGCAATAAAGGAGACTATCTTGTGATTAAATCATCTGAATTAAATTCATTAGAAATCCTAAAATCAAAATATTTTCTTATTCCGTTAGGAAACAACCTTTATAAATTTGGAGCAACTTACCAAAGACAACCCTTGAATCATGAGCCTAGCAGTGATGCAAGAGATGAAATGGTAGAAGCACTTAAAAAGATGATTTCTGTGCCCTTTGAAGTTGTAGATCAAGTATGTGGTATTAGACCTACCACAAAAGACAGAAAGCCCATTTTAGGAACCCATCATGACTATAAAGTGCTTCATATTCTAAATGGTTTTGGAAGTAGAGGAGTGATCACTTCACCCTTATTAGGAAGACAACTAGTTGATCATGTTTTTAAATCTAAAGAGTTATCTAAAGAAATTTCAATTAACCGAGTTTACGCTCAGCTTTAGGTTTATAACTCATAAATATATTTATCCAAATATTTCTGGATAACCGCATGATTACTGGCATAAGTAAAGTTAAGACAACTACAATGCTAATAAATGATGTGAATACTTCCGTGCCAATAAAGACATAAGTAATTATAAACATTGCTACCGAAATGGCAACACCTAAACCGTAACTTACATACATTGCTCCGTAAAAAAAAGATGGTTCAATTTTATATTTTGTATGGCAGTGTGAACATCTCTCGTGCATATCATGGATAGAACCTAGTTTGTATGGATTCTTTTCTTTGTACATGCTTTCTTCATGACAAACGGGACAACTACCAGTTAAAATACTATATATCTTATGTCCTTTCAGCATTTGGTTAATTTTTGATCAAAAATACTAATATTTGCAAAATATAAATGTGATATATGTTACATACTTCAGGAATATCTTTGAGTTTTGGCGGCGATTTTTTGTTCAAGGATGTCAGTTTTCGATTTGGATTAAACGAGCGAATAGGTTTAATTGGTAAAAATGGCGCTGGAAAATCAACATTGTTGAAAGTGCTAGCAACAGAACAGTCTATAGATTCAGGCGAAATTGCGATCGATAAGAACGTGAGCATTGGTTTTTTAAAACAAGATATTGATTTTGAAGAAGGGAGAACAGTTCTTGAAGAAGCCTATCAGGCCTTTAAAAAACTGAAAGATATAGAATTTCAACTCGATCAAATCAATATTCAGCTGGCGGAACGTCAAGATTATGAGTCAGAAGAATACCATCAGCTCATGGTGGATTTAAGTCATCTTCAACAACAATACGAAATCAATGGAGGATATAACTATCAAGGCGAAACACAGCGGATTCTAAAATGTTTAGGGTTTAGAGAAGAAGATTTAAATGCACCGACAAATACATTTTCTGGTGGATGGAGAATGCGTATAGAACTTGCTAAACTGTTATTACAAAACAATCAAATCTTGCTATTAGATGAGCCTACTAACCATTTGGATATCGAAAGTATTCTTTGGTTAGAAAAATTTCTGGTTCAATCGTCTTCCTGTGTTGTCATTGTATCACATGATAAAATGTTTCTGGACAATGTTACAAATCGAACAATAGAAATATCTTTAGGTAAAATATACGATTATAACAAAGCCTTTTCAGAGTTTGTAGTCCACAGAGAAGAACTAAGAACATTACAATTAGCCGCTCAAAAGAACCAACAAAAGGAAATTGAACATACTCAGAAACTCATAAGTAAGTTTAAAGCTAAAGCCAGTAAAGCTTCTATGGCTCAATCTTTAATTAAAAAACTGGATAAAGTTGAACGTATTGAAGTGGAACAAAATGATACGGCCACAATGCATATTTCATTTCCTGTTTCCAAACGCGCAGGTAAAGTAGTTGTAAAAGCTGAGCATATCGAAAAATCATACGGTGATAAACTCGTAATGACCAATGTGAATTTCGAATTAAATAGAGGGGAAAAAATAGCTTTTGTAGGACAGAATGGCCAAGGGAAATCTACTTTGGCAAAAGTAATTATGAATGAAATAGACTACAATGGTAAAATCACTTTAGGACATAATGTAGAAGTAGGATATTTTGCTCAAAATCAAGCTGAATATCTAGATCCCAACAAAACAATTTTAGATACCATGCTTGACGCTGCAAATGCCGAAACTCGACCTAAAGTAAGAGATATTTTAGGCGCTTTTTTATTTGGAGGAGACGATGTGTTTAAATATGTGAAAGTTCTTTCTGGTGGAGAGAGGAATAGATTGGCTTTGGCAAAAATGCTATTAAATCCATTTAATTTTATAATCATGGATGAGCCTACAAACCATTTAGATATGCAATCGAAGAATGTATTAAAACAAGCTTTGATAAATTTTGGTGGATCTTTAATTTTAATCTCACACGACAGAGACTTTTTACAAGGCTTGTCGCAAACTATTTTAGAATTTAGGGATTCTAAAGTAAAGACGTTTTTAGGTTCTATTGAAGAGTATTTAATAGCAAGAGAAGCGGAAAACTTTAGAGCAATTGAAAAACAGACTAAGGAAAAGAATACTAAAGAATCAAAACCAAATGATTATCAACTTCAAAAAAAGAAGAAATCTTTGAATAATAAACTTAGTAAAATTGAGTCAAAAATCACCTTATTAGAAAAAGAGATAAAACTTATCGATCAAAACCTTGAACATGATTATGAGAATACAATTAGAGAAGATGATTTTTTTGAAAAATATAATCAAAAAAAGGAAGATTTGGAACGTCTTATGTTAGATTGGGAATCAATACAGGAACAATTGGATATGATTTAAACTGTATTTTGTAATATTTTGGTATTAGTATTTATATCATATTGTTAATTAAAATTAATAACCTAACTTTGTAAGTACAGCAGGAGCAATGAGTGATTTATTAGAGGTCGTTAAAGAGTTGGAAAGTTCAACTTTTAAGCTTATGCAAAGAAATAAAGACCTAGTTTTAGAGGTAAATTTATTTCGTGATAAGTTAAAAGAAGTCGAAAAAAAGAATAAAATTTTTGAAAGAACTATTCGAGATTTAGAGTCGGAAAATGAAACACTAAAAACTGCAAATGCGATGTTAGGCAGTAAAGATTATAAACGAGAAACAAAACTAAAAATAAATAGATTGATAAAGGAAATTGATAATTGCATTGTAAAATTATCAGACTAGTGTAAATGAAAAACAAGTTGAAAATCAAGGTGTCTATTGCAAATAGAGTATATCCCATGACCGTTGCACCAGATCAAGAAGAAGGCTTAAGACTTGCAGCAAGAAAAATTAATAGGGTTATAAAACACTTTGAAGAGAATTATGCAGTTAGAGATAAACAAGATGTTTTAGCAATGAGTGCATTACAATTTGCATCGAATATTGAACAAGTTCAATTAGACAATAACCAGCATCAATCTGAAATAGAAGAAAGATTAGAGAATCTTAACCAGAAACTCAAAGATTTCATGAATTAAATACGTTCTTTAAATTAAATTACGATACTGCCTGTATTAGTCGTTTTCTTTTTGGTAAACTCAACATTTTAGAATTAAAAAGGGTGAGTTACAGTTGCTAAAGCACGCCATTATTCTTTACTGAATTAGATGGAAGTTTGATCAGCTTATTAGCCCTAATCCTGTTTTATAGGAGTTTATTCAAAACACTTAGACTAGTGCAGGCTTTTTTTATAACTCAAAACAAAACTAATGGACAATACACTACTAATTGTAATTGTAGCCATTGTTTCGATTGTGATTGGATTTGTAATATCCAAAACTATCGACAAACAAAGAGCTACAAGCACAGTTAAAATGGCTGAACTTAATGGCGAGAAGCTTGTTAAAGAGGCTGAAAAAGAGGCCGAGAATATTAAAAAGGATAAAATATTACAGGCTAAAGAAAAATTCATTGAACTTAAAGCACAACATGAGAAAGAGATTCTAGCACGAGATAATAAAATGTCTGATGCCGAAAAACGCATTAAATCCAAAGAATCTAAAGTTTCCCAAGAATTAGCCGAAAATAGAAAAAAATCAAGGGATTTAGATAACAAGTTGAAAGACATCTCATCTAGAAAAGAGAGGTACATCAAAAAAGAAGCAGAGCTAGACAAAATGTTGCATCGAAAGATTCAACAGCTAGAAGTTATTAGCGGCTTAAGTGCAGAAGAGGCAAAAGAACAATTATTAGATTCTCTAAAACAAAAAGCCAATACAGAGGCTATGGCAATTGTTCAAGATACGATTGAGGAAGCCAAACTTACGGCAAAACAAGAGGCTAAAAAAATAATCATAAACACTATCCAACGAGTAGGAACAGAAGAAGCTATAGATAATACTGTTTCTGTTTTCAATCTCGAAAACGATGACGTGAAAGGAAGAATAATTGGACGCGAAGGTCGAAATATTCGTGCGTTGGAATCGGCAACAGGAGTGGAAATAATTGTAGACGATACGCCGGAAGCGATCATCTTATCATGTTTTGATTCAGTACGAAGAGAAATTGCTAGATTGTCCTTACATAAATTGGTGACGGACGGCAGGATTCATCCAGCGAGAATCGAAGATGTTGTAAGAAAAACAAGAAAACAAATTGAAGACGAAATTGTTGACATAGGAAAACGTACAATCATCGATTTAGGAATTCATAATTTACATCCAGAATTGGTTAGAATTGTAGGAAGAATGAAATACCGATCATCTTATGGTCAAAATCTTTTACAGCACTCAAGAGAAGTAAGCAAGCTTTGCGGAATAATGGCCGCAGAACTTGGTTTGAATCCAAAGTTGGCTAAAAGAGCAGGTTTGTTACACGACATAGGTAAAGTTCCTGAAGAAGATACCGAAACACCTCATGCAATTCTAGGCATGCAGTGGGCAGAAAAATATGGAGAAAAAGCAGAAGTTTGTAATGCCATTGGAGCGCATCATGATGAAGTTGAAATGACCTCACTCTTATCTCCAATAATACAAGTTTGTGATGCCATTAGCGGTGCTCGACCAGGCGCAAGACGTCAGGTGCTAGATTCATATGTAAAACGTCTCAAAGATCTAGAAGATATTGCTTTTGGATTTCACGGAGTACAAAAAGCATATGCCATTCAAGCAGGGCGTGAGCTCCGCGTTATTATAGAAAGCGATAAAGTTCCTGACGAAAAAGCAAAAGAAATGTCATTTTCGATTTCTCAAAAAATACAAACAGACATGACTTATCCAGGTCAGGTAAAAGTAACCGTAATTAGAGAAACTCGAGCAGTAAATATTGCCAAATAGAATTTGTCATAGTTCGAAACAAACTATCAGCTGAAACAAATATTGTTTGGTTAGATATTGACTTTTTTTAAATTCTATAAGTTAATTGAGTATCATTTTTCTTACTGAATACTAATCAATAAAAAGATTAGTTCTCGAAACCGTATAAAATAAAAACCTGAGTATATTAAGTACTCAGGTTTTTTATAAACTTAGATGTAAAAAAATTACAACAATGTAGTAGGGCAGACGTAGTCTGTTTTAGGTACCTCTGTTTCGGCAATGTCTTTAAAACCGCCTAAGACATCTACAAAATTATCCCAACCTCTTTGTTTTAAAATGGATGCTGCAATCATACTTCTATAGCCTCCAGCACAATGTACTATAAATGGTTTGTCCTTTGGTATTTCAGCTAAATGTTTATTAATTTCATTTAATGGTACATTTACAGCATCTATGACATGTTCAGAGTCAAACTCACTTTTCTTTCTAACATCGATAACCAAAGATTTTTTGGTCGTATAGTCTTCTTCAAATTCTTTTGCAGTAATTCTACCGACAGAATCAAATTCTTTACTTGCTTCAACCCAATTGTCAAAACCATCTTTTAAAAATCCAATAGCATTATCATAACCAACTCTTGCTAGTCTTGTAATGGCTTCTTCTTCTTTTCCTGGATATGTAACCAATAGGATTTCTTGTTTTACACTTGGGATCATTTCTCCAACCCACATGGCAAAGTTGCCATTTAGACCAATATTTACACTATTTGGGATAAAACCCTTGGCGAAGTCTTCTGGTTTTCTGGTATCTAAAACCAAAGCGCCAGTTTCGTTTGCGGCTGCTTCAAAAGCTTCTGGCTCTAAGGCTCTTGTGCCTCGGTCCATAATGGTATCAAAACTTTCGTAACCTTTGATGTTTAAAAGTACATTCTGAGGGAAATAGCCAGGAGGTGTTGTCAATCCTGTAAGTAATGCTTTTGTAAATTCCTCTTTCGACATGTCTTGAAGCGCATAATTCACTTTCTTTTGATTGCCTAAAGTATCTGTAGTTTCTTTGCTCATCATTTTTCCACATGCAGAACCTGCTCCATGATTAGGATATACTATTAAATGGTCACTTAAAGGCAAGATTTTGTTTCTTAACGAATCGTAAAGATGACCAGCCAATTTCTCCTCAGTAAGGTCGGAAACTACATGTTGAGCCAAATCTGGACGACCAACATCTCCTATAAACAAAGTATCTCCTGTTATTATGCCATGTTCTTCTCCTTTTTCGTCAACTAAGAGATAAGTTGTACTTTCCATGGTATGTCCAGGTGTATGAATTACTTTTATTTTGTAGTCACCAACTTCAAAAATTTGATTGTCTTCTGCTACAATGGCTTCAAATGCTGGCTTAGCATTTGGTCCATAAACTATATCTGCACCTGTTTTTTTGCTCAAATCTAAGTGACCACTTACAAAATCTGCGTGAAAATGAGTTTCAAAGACATATTTTATTGTTGCGCCGTCTCTTTCAGCTCTATTAATATAAGGTTGTACTTCTCTTAATGGGTCGAATATGGCAGCTTCACCATTACTCTCGATGTAATAAGCAGCATGTGCTAAACATCCTGTATAAATTTGTTCTACTTTCATGATAATAATTTTTTTTGATGAACAAAAATATATTCTATAAATTGATTTAAAAGTGACAAATGTTACATATTCAAAAATTCATTGAAATCATTAGACTGGAAATCAACATTTCGACTATAGAAATAATTTTAAAAATCATGAAAATTCAGTGTATTCGAACTTTCGTTATTTATAACCGATACTTTCATCTAGCCTTTGGTTACTTTTTGCAAAATAACCTGTTCCAAATGCGATTTCTTTACCTGCTTGGTTATATAGGGTAGATTCTGCAATAAATTGTTGTTTAGAAACAAATCGGACTTTGCCTATAGCAGTAATTTTACCTGAATTTACAGGTCTGATAAAGCTGATATTGAAAGATGTGGTAAGTACAAATACGTCTTGGACTATAGAATTGACTGCAAAAAAAGCGGCATCGTCCAATAGTTTGAAATAGACCGAACCATGAATTGCACCTAAGGCATGAAAATATTTGTCGGAAATTTCAATTGAAATTGTAGCGGTCTTGTCTTTTATTGTACAGGCCGTACTTTCAAATAGTTGTTTATTTATATGGGCTGAAAGATACATGTTTTCCAGCTTCTCATAATGCTCAGTGTTCATCATGTAAGTTGTTTTACATCTCTTTAAAAATTTAAAACTTTGATATAATTCCGGTTTAGTTCTATATGCCCAAGGTTTTCCAACTTTTTAAGTAATCTAGAAACTACAACTCTAGAGGTGTGTAAATCGTAAGCAATTTCCTGATGTGTGTTTTTGATGATGTCACTTTTGTTTATTCTTTGTTTTTCTTTCAGGTAATTGATTATTCTTTTATCCATAGCATGGAAAGCGATACTATCTAGAGCAAACAACATCTCATTAAGTCTTTTTTGGTAGCTTTCGAAAACAAAATCCCGCCAAGATTTATATTTTGCCGTCCATTCTTCCATTTTCTGGATTGGAATCATCAACAATGTGGTGTTTGTTTCTGCTACAGCTTTTATCTCACTTTTGCTATGTCCCATGCAACATGTCATTGTCATTGAACAAGTGTCTCCTTTCTCTAGATAATAGAGGAGAAGTTCGTCGCCTTCTTCATCCTCTCGCATTATTTTTATCACACCAGAAAGCAATAATGGCATGCCTTTGATGTATTCTCCGATATTTATAATCACTGTACCTTCAGGCACTTCTTTTAAAAAGGCAACAGATTCAATCTCTTCAACTAATTCTTTTTCAAAGAATTGACTATAACTTTCCTTAAGTTGTTCTATCATTTCATCACATCAAAAAAACTTATGGAAAGTTATAAAAAAAAGCTATAAATAAAAAACCTCTAAAGCTTAACTTTAGAGGTTTTTAACAATCAAAATGAAGTCTTAATTACAAAGAATCAATTCTTGCTATTTTCAAAATTTTCGAATTCGCTTTCCTGTTTTTCAGCTGGCCATGCATTATTAGAAACATCGATATCTGCGGTCTCCAAATTAGGGTCCAATTGAATTTTTACAATTTTTTTATTACTTCCGATAGCCTTAGACATCTTTTCATCATT
Source organism: Bacteroidia bacterium (assembly GCA_030429455.1). Lineage (GTDB taxonomy): Bacteria > Bacteroidota > Bacteroidia > Flavobacteriales > Flavobacteriaceae > Psychroflexus. The sequence goes on from JAUIFC010000084.1 coordinate 10,710, forward strand.
TTTTCTCCAAACTTGAGGAGGATATCTTTTCATTTCTTTTGTGCCATCTTCGTAAGTTAATTCGACAATAACTGGCATGATCATTCCTCCAGGTTTTACAAAATCAATCTCGTAAAAGTATTGCGGAATTTCTTTCATATTATTTCTTTCTTCTGTCGTAAAGTTATCCATAAGATAAGCCTTTAAGTTTTCAGAATTCTCCATGCTGTCGTCAGAAGGTGCAAGTTCTTTACCTTCTTCAGAATCTTCAGAAACCATATAAATCAAGCCTTTAAGTCTGGCATCATTTTCAGGATCTGTAACACCAAAGCGCTTTAAATATTCTTTCGCTTCTTCTGTGACTTTGTCTGTGACTTTATAAGTTTTTACACCTTCGATACCAATATCCACATAGTCTGTAGTGTAGAACCAACCTCTCCAAAACCAGTCTAAATCTACGGCAGAAGCATCTTCCATTGTTCTGAAAAAGTCTTCTGGTGTTGGGTGTTTAAACATCCATCGTTGTGCATATGTTCTAAAGGCATAGTCAAATTTTTCTTTGCCCATAATTGTTTCTCTCAAAATATTTAATCCTGTAGCAGGTTTTGAATAAGCATTGTTACCTAATTGATACACTTGCTCAGGGTTTGACATAATTGGAGAAATAAAGTCCTGAGAGCCTTTCATATAATCTACAATATTGTAAGGAATTCCTCTTCGGGATGGATATCTATCATTGTCTCCAAGTACTTCGGGATAATTTTCGCCCATTTCTTGTTCTGTCAAGTATTGAACAAATGTGGTTAGACCTTCGTCCATCCAACCCCATTGGCGTTCATCACTATTAATAATCATAGGGAAATAATTATGGCCTACCTCATGAATGATAACACTTATCATTCCAAACTTAGTTCTATCGCTATAAGTGCCATCTTCGTTTGGACGTCCAAAATTGAAACATATCATTGGATATTCCATTCCAATCCCTTTGCCATGAACAGAAACTGCCTTGTGGTAAGGATAGTCGAAAGTAAATTTACTAAAAGTCTCTAATGTTTGTTTGACTGATATGGTAGACCATTCTTCCCATAATGGGTTTCCTTCTTTAGGGTAAACAGAAACAGCCATAACATCTTTACCACCATTCTTCACAGCCATCATGTCCAAGATGTACTTTCTTGAGGATGTAAATGCAAAATCTCTCACCATTTGGGCAGAAAAAGACCAAGTTTTTGTGTCTGTAGATTTTTCCTTTTCGTTTTCGATGGCTTCCTCTTCAGTAAATATAACAACAGGTTTGTCAAATGATTTTTTTGCACTTTCGAAACGCTTCATCATTTCCTTGTTGTACACTTTTTTTCTATTGGTCAAAAGTCCTGTAGCTTCAACAATATGGTCTGCGGGAACCGTTATGTTTACTTCGTAGTTTCCAAAAGGCAAAGCAAACTCTCCAGATCCCCAAAATTGATAGTTCTGCCATCCTTCCACATCGTTGTATACCGCCATTCTTGGAAAAAACTGTGCGATAATATACATCGTATTGCCATCTTTTTCGAAGTATTCGTAGCCAGATCTGCCTCCATCGGTCAAACGGTTATTTATTTTGTAATTCCACTTGATAGAAAAGGTAAAGCTTTCTCCAGATTTTAAATCATTTGGCATTTCAACACGCATCATTGTCTGATTAATGCTGAATGGTAAGGCTTTTCCGTCCTTAGAAACTTCTTCGATATTAAAGCCACCTTCAAATGGAGAGTTCATGTAATCTGATACTAATTCGCCTGGTCGAAGAATAGGTGAAAACCCACTGCCATTTCTTTCTTTAGAAGGGCTATCCGCAGCTCTTGTATTTTGGTCTAGTTGAACCCATAAATATTCAAGATTGTCTGGCGAATTGTTGGTGTAAGTGATTGTTTCGTAACCAAATACTTCGTTTGTGTTTTCATCAAGTCTTACGTCCATGACATAATCTGCCGTGTTTTGATAGTAGGCACTACCAGGCGCACCCGCAGCGGTTCTGTATTGGTTTGGCGAAGAAAATTCTTGATAAAGTTGTCTAAATTTGTTTTGGTTGGTATGCCCTTGTTCCTTTTTTTCTTGGGCATAAAAACTTAAAGAAGAGCAAATTAATGCTAAAAGTAGTACAATATTTCTCATTGTTGTTTAAAATTTCTGGGCAAAATAGCGATATAATATATTTTACCTAAAAATGCTAATCAAATTTTAACACATGTTCGTATTTGTACCTGTTCATCATGGCGCTTGCTTTTTGGTCTTCTTTAAAGCCATGAACGATGTTTTGTTGGTCATCAAAAAAATCGGTAAGGAGTAAGTTGCTCAACTTTATTTCTTTGAGATTCGGGATTTCATCAATTTTTAAAAAGATATTTATTCTGTCTTCATCAAAACGGTAGCCAAGGTATTGCAGATCTTTTGGCTCTCCATCTATCTCAATTTTTAGTTTTTTGTAAAAATATTTTTCAATATAGATTTCCAAATCACTCGAAGGGCTTGTTGGGTCTAAACTAAGATTTGTTGAATAACGTTCGTTTAATACATCTTGAAAATCGTCAAAAAAAAGTCTTGATATAATTTCTACTCTATTTTTGTCCTTTACATAGGTTATTTCTGTAATGCTCACATGGTATTCGTGAGCTGAAAACGATATGAAAAATATACCTAAAATATATACCGAAGAAAATAAAAGTCTAGTCATCTATGCGTTGTGTTTTGTCATTTTCACTTTCTTTCATTTTTAAATACCCTTCGGCAATAGATGGCAATATGTCATATAATTCCAAGCTATTTCTTTGCTTCATCAATTTTAGGGTTTCGGGATGGTTTTCTACACAATAATAAACAAAATCTTCTATTAAATTCTCTGGCAGGTTCAAATCTTCTGTATAAAAGCGTTCTGGAAAGATACTTTTGAGTCTGTTTTTCTTTTTATCCACCCGTTCATAAGCAATGAGCTGTTTGTACATTTTAATGTTCCCATTTATCAGATTAAACACATAATCTAAAGGAATGCCGCCTCCAGAACTTTTTGCGGTGTATAATCGCCGTTCATTTTTAGTCAAACGTTTTTTAGGCGTAGGAATGCCAATTTGAGTCTGGTGAAAATCGTTCGTTTTTATATTTTCTGCATCTTTATTCAAATCTCCCGTGAGACCAAACGAATAGACATCAACTTGTTCTAGTTCATTGATTTTCAGTTTCAATGGGATTTGGAGTTCTTGATTTTCGAATTCAGCTTTTACAATAAATTTTACATCTTCGTATTGAATAGATGAGATTAAAATGCTATCGCCTGCAACCGCTGGAATTTTAAACTGTCCATCCAACTGACTTATGGTTGCTTTATATTGAGTGGTATTTATGATGTTGATAAAGGATTTTTCAAGATTGTCTCCAGTGAATTGTCCTCTGATTTCAAAAGTTTGCGCCTCCGAATTTGTAAGACAAAAAACTGTCATGAGCCAAGTGGCTAAAAATATTTTCAAAGTCCTATTTGCCATTTTTGCTGTTGTAATTCTCTGATAATTCTAATAAAAATTGTACCAAATCCATTTCATTTGTAGTGTTTTTTAACTCTGACCTTAATCCATTTTTAAATGCATAAGCCAAAAAATTTTCAATTTCAGACTCTTCAATATCCAAATAATAAGTTAATCTCTCGATGTCTTTTAGGGTAAATTTTTGAATATCAGCATTTTCAATTTTAAATGATTTATTCTGTTTTTTCTTTTTGAAAATAGTTTGAACAAGCGCTAATGCCAAATTTAAAACATCAAAATTTGCTGGTAAATTGGGTTGGTTTTTTTCCATAGCCAAATTCCTCATTTTAAATTCCGATTCCGAGGTTAGGTCAGGGTCATCTGCATTGTAAAGATCAAAAGAGCCAAAGTTTAATGACATTGATTCATCAATTCTGATGGCTTTTGCATCTTTTTCCAAATCGCCAGAAAGTCCCAAGGAATAAACATCTACGTCGTCCAATGTTGTGACTTTAAGCTTAAGAGGCACTTCCAAAGTTTGTGTTTTGAATTTTTCTTTCACAATAAATTTAACGTCTTTATATTGAATAGAGGAAATCAAAATACTATCGCCAACTTGTGCAGAAATTTGAAATTTACCATCAAGTTGACTGATACTTGCAGTGTATTGTGTTGTATTTATGACATTTATGAAGGATCTCTCAAGATTATTTCCCGAAAAATTTCCTTGGACTATAAAGTTTTGTGCTGATAAATGGAAATCTAGGAATAAACAAATTAGTAATAAAAACCCTAATTTAATTTTTGTCATCTTCGGTTATAAAGTGTTCGGAAGTTTCAATTAAAAACTGAATTAATTCCATTTCATTGCCACTTTTAAGCATTTTTTTATCCAAGCCATGAGTTTCAGCATAAAAAATAAATGCGTTGATCTCATCTTCATCGATATTCATGTATTCTTTAAAAAATGAATTGTCGTACATTTTTCTAACTTCGACGTCAATTTGTTCGACATGATGCTTGGTTTCGCGTTTAGGTTTTTTGATGTATCGTTTAAAAATTTCGACAAAATTCATCCCATTTTGAAGGTATTCTTCCTGTATGGCAACATTCTGAGCCCTGATTTGAGTGCCTGTGGTAAAATTGGCGTTGTAAGAATTAAGAACTTCTTTTTCTTCGATTTTCATGTTTGTATTGGCTACTTTTATTTTGCCAACATCTACGTTTAAATCGCCGCTTAGAAGATTTGACCTTACAATAACTTCATTAAGTTGATATACACTTTCTCGTATTGTAATCACAATGTCTGGTTCGTTCATGATTGTTTTATCTATCACTACTTCAAACTTTTGAAACTGAACAGAGGTAACTACGATATGATCGCCTTCTTTCACACTGATTAAAAATTCTCCAATCGAATTTGTTGTTGTTCCTTTTTCTGAATTTATATTGAAAATATTAATGTTTGATGCATCGGCATTCGATGGCACATTAATTTTTCCCTTCAACATTTGACGGTCTGAAATTTGTCCAAAAAGTGTTGTAGAACAAACTATAAATAGAATTATCAAGCAATTTTTCATATAAATCAGATTGAAATCTAAATTTAAGATTTTATGTGCTAAACGTCAAACTTAAACTGAAAAATTGTGAAAATTGTTAATGAAATTATAGTTGTCTTGAAAAAAATACAATTTGTCAACTAATAAATCCTCGTTTATTATTGAAAGTTTAAATTTTCTTTTCTTTTATAATGGACATTATATATGACCAGATATCATTTAAAAATTTACAATTATCACTA
>JAUIFC010000085.1 GCA_030429455.1 Bacteroidia bacterium
ACTTTCTGGAAAGTCTTCTGCAGCAATTTGGGTTATAGACTGGTCATAGTCCAAGGTAGCAACAAACTGATCTGTGTTCTGCAGTTCATTTAGGTCTATTCCTCTATTTGGAACACCCTTGTCCACAAGGCTAAACTCAAGCTTTTCATTGTATTGATTGAGTAGCAAACGGTAGTTAAGCGATGACCCATTCTTAATGAATGGCAGCGCAATCATGTTCCAACCTTTACCTAATAAATTAGGTGTGTTGGACCATACTCCAGGTAATTGTTTAAGAGGACCGAGTGCATCTTCGCCAAATGGAGCGTGCTTGAGGGTTCTACCTTGAGCAAGCATTTCTTTGAATTTTATTGTACTAAGCATGAGAATTGAATTTTATATAATCAAGGCCATAAGGATACAATTCGTATTTTCTTGGCTTCAATTAAATTATAAATTCCTACTCTATTTTAAATTGGCTTTTCGGATTCCGCCTTTTTTATATGGTATTCTAGTTTCCGAATGATTAAAAATGTCTACTGATACAATGACAATTTGACCCTTTAGCTTTATCGGACTTTATTTGTATTAATTATTTTCAAACTATTGCAAAACAATTAGGCATCGACTTGTGTAGGGTGGATATGTAATTCGCTTTGAATAATGTAGCGACCAAAAAGTGCCTATTATTTTTTGAAATATTGATTAAATATACAAATTGTAATTGGATAATGAAGCAAATACTAAAGTTTTCATTATTTAACCTACTCTTTTTTGTACTTATTATATCTGTTGCACGACTTTAAATGGGTAAGAATAATTTATTTGATTTTATAAGTTTTGCTCTCATTTAAATTCACCAACGTGCCAAAGTATACCGCTGGGATCATTTAGGAAAAATTCATTGCCCCACTTATTAGATTGAATTTTAGAGAGTCTAACATTGTCATATTTTTCCTCAATTTTGAGGTTTTTTATTGAGTTATAGTGATTTTCAAGGTTTTCCACTTCAAGAAAAATCATGGAATTCTCTACCCAATCCTTGACATAATAGTCTTGTAAATAAAACCCAAATTCATTAAGCTTGAAATATGACATTTTTTCGGAAGTAATAATCTCTTGGAAACCCAAATCTTGATAGAATTTCCGAGAAACCTTAAAGTTCTTTGAACCAATAAATGTTCTAATTGATTTGATTTTCATTTTTAGTTTTTCAAATTTTTTGACCTTTCTGCTCAAATATAGAAAAGGAATCTAATAAAAACACTAGGCTTTTATACCTATAATTTTCTTGAAAACATTTGAAAAGTATTCAACGTCTAATGGGGTTAAACAGATTCCATAACTTCCATTCGATAATCAGTACCATAATAATTCCACATGTGTAGGCGACCAAATCTCCAATGCTAAAAGAAGAGCCTAATAACAATCCAAATGCTCTTTTGTAATTTTCAGGATAATAGTGTTGCAAGTTAGAAAGTTGAAGAAATTCGATACAAAAAGCTACACCAAGGGCAATTAAAGCTGCTCTTAAAATGGAAATGTCAAGAAAACTTTTAATAATCGAGTAAACGAAAATGACAGCAAATACATCGCCTAAAGTGTATCTAACAAAACCGGTTGTTCTTTCGATAAAAATTTCAGCCAAAAATACCAATACTGAAAGAAGCGCATAGGTTTTATTGAATTTTATCATAGGTCAGTATTTTGTTGAATTTCATTTTTTTTAGGTTTAAACATCCAAACCCAAGCAAACATCAAAGTGATAAAAGCCGAACTGAAAAATGCAATGGCAAACACATCAAATTGAAAGGCAATAGTTGAAAATAAACAGATTACAAATGTAACCAAAGTATAATAAGGAAAGTACTTTTTAAATGAATCACGCTTAGTAAAAGTATTATTATTAATAACTGTAAAGGGATAAATACTAATCATGATGATACTTGAACTAAGGACTATGATAGGAAATATTGAAAATACAATTAACATTAATGGTCTGTACAATAAATTTTCTTCTTGCAACAATATGAACCAAAAGATAGTTCCTGCAGTCAAAGTCGATTTTAAAAGTGTTATGGGTACATTATTCATTTTCAGCAGATTTAATGATGAGATTGTCGTAAACCAATTCTTGCCAGGAATTATCATTCAACTCTTGTAGATATTCATTGTATTTTTTGTCAATTTTGATTTGAAATCTTTTTTCAATGTCATGATTATCGCGATACGATTTCAGTAATAATGCGTTGTTATTTGATAGTTTTATAACATAGTTAATTTCTGCTTCTTTCAAATAGTAAAGGTTGTAATACGTGATTATTTTGTCCCAATTTACAGTAGTCGAAAGCACTAACAGAACAAAACTTACGCTTAAGTTTACTCTGAACAAATACCAGAGGTTTTTGATTTTTAGTACTTTGATCAAAGTAGTAATCAAACCCACCGAGGTGATTGTCAAGAAGAATAAAACACCTATTCTTTTGTAGGTCAGTCCAAATGAATTGATGTATTCAGTATTTTTTAGTACCGTACTTATAATAACAATAAGATTCAATCCAATCCATAAGGTCGTTAGTTGTCGAAGGTCTTTATTGTTATAAAAATTAAGTTGACCTCGAAAAAAATACAGAATGATCATAATGGCTAAAAGATTGGAAAAAATCAACGCATCGACGCCATTATGAACTTGTTTCGATAACTCTGCAGCAGTCATGTCGTAGATTTCTGTGAGGTAAAATATGTCGGTGCCAATAAAGAACAAAATCAACAGACTCAAAACACTCAGCAAGACTAAACCTAATTGTTTTTCGTACTTAATTTTTGATAAGTTTTTTTCGTCAAAACCTTTATCATGAAGTAAATTTCCAGTGGTTTTGTCTTTAGTAGTGATGGGCTCGATGGATTCGGCATTAGAAATATTAAAAAAAAGAAAGTAGCCTAAAACACTCAACATGACCCATTGAAAATTGATAAAGCTCAAATCAATATGTTCTATGATTTCATCAAAAACGGGATTAGAATTTCGGTATAAAGCTGTAAAAATTAGAATAAAAACAATAGGTATTCCCAATATTTTAAGCCAATACACATAGTCGATTTTCTTTTTATCTTTCTCGGAATAATAATTATCATAAAGGTTTGAAAAATAAGAACCTACGCTAGAATAAATCCCATTTATCCAATTGATATAAATCGAATTTTTTTCTTGAGCTGTACTGCCAATTAAGGTGAAAAATGCAATGAAATAGGCTGTCATGACGAGGCTAGAGTTGTACATAAACACCATGATGCCGGTGAGAAGAAATGCGAGTAATTTTAAAATAAATTCTTTCTTTTTTACAAAACTCGGTGTTTTGATGAAAATTGAAATACATGTTAAAATTGAAAACAGTAACAGGTTTAAACCAATAGACTGTTGGTAGAAAAGTGTGCTGAATGCGATGGCACAAAAGAGTGTGAATAAATTTTTCATAGTTTTATTAATTTAAAGTACTTTGAAATACAAAGTTTAGGGTTAAAATTTTTTTATGTGTGTTTTATAATTTTTTCTAAAGCTTCGATGTGTTTTTTAAATTCATTCTTTCCAAGTTCTGTGGCGGCATAGGTTGTGTTTGGTTTTCTTCCAATAAACTTTTTTTCCACGCTAATAAATTCTACTTTTTCCAAGGCTTTTGCATGGCTGGCCAAATTTCCGTCAGTTACTCCAAGCAAATCCTTCAATGTTTTGAAATCCACGGAATCGTTGACCATCAACACAGACATAATTCCAAGTCTAATCCTATGATCAAAGGCTTTGTTGATATTTGAAATAATGTGTTTCAAGTTTTATTATTTTTTTACATCGTATTTAACGTACATCATTCCTCCATAAATCACATGGACAATTCCAAATCCAACAACCCAAAACCAAAATCCCCAACCAGGAAAAAAGGCACAAGCCAAACCCAATACAATTTGAATAAAACCTAAATATTTCACATCTCCTAAGGTATATTTTGATGCATTAAATAAAGATAATCCATAGAATAGAAGCATGAGTGCCGCAGTTTGGCCATACTTGCCTTGAAGTAAAATTACAAGCGTATAAATCCCACCTGAAACCAAAGGAACCAAAAAATTGAACAATAATCGCCTTGTTAACGCATCCCATATTTTTTGTTGATGTTGTTTCGCTTTTTTTGTGGTTAGGATTATTGCAGTTATTATGCTAAAAATGGATACCAAAGCTAAATCGATAAAAAGTACAATAAAATCCGATGAATCTAATTTACGTCCTGGGTAAAAGCCTTTGTCAAGCATATACCAATAGGCAAAAGCTGCACCTAAAAGTGCAATAACACCAGCCATAATACCAGCTAAACCGCTGATAGAAATAAACTTAGATGATTTGTTCATTAAGTTTTTAATTTCTGAAATGTCTTGTAAATAGTCTTTTTTGTTCATGTTAAAAGTACTTTGAAATACAAAGTTAAATAAATAATTATAATATTTATGACAATCAATTACATTTTATTTGAATAATTTTAAATCCAATTCTTAATGATTGTCTTCAATGTTCTTTAAATTCGAATTTTAAACAGAATTATTTTGTGTTTTCATGCCTCAATCGTCGTTAAAGCAGAGCAAGTTGAAATTCAGTTTCAATCTTCTTTTGCAAATGAACGAGTAAAATCAAATTTTGACAAACCTCATTATCATCTTAATGGGTTTGAGCATCCCAATTTACCCATCATTACTCAAGAACGTCCAGACATTATTTTACCAGCAGTTTGGGGTATTGTTCCCATAACTGAAAACCCCGATTATTTAGATTTGTATTTCAAAAAAGCTTCGAAGTTTGGTGGTGGCTTAAATGCAAGGTCAGAAAAAATCGACTCTCATTTTTTGTACAAGCAGCTTTATAAAGAACAAAGGTGCTTAGTTATCGTTACGTCATTTTATGAGCCTCACAAATATAAGAACAGCTCTTATCCATACATTATCAGAAGGGTAGATCGAAAGCCATTTGCTTTAGCGGGACTTTACACAAGATTTCAAAATGCCTTAGTGACCTGTACCATTCTTACTAAACCAGCAATGCCTTATTTAGCTGAAATTCATAATGTTAAAAAGAGACAACCTGTCATTTTGACTCAAGAAAACCAAAACGTTTGGTTGGATGATTCAATTTCAGAAAAAGACATAACAACGATTATAACAAACAATGTAGATTCCAACGAACTTCAGTCTTATTCAGTAAACAAAAGCCTGTTTAGCCGAACACAAGATTCTAATGTACCTTCGATTTTAGAACACGTGGCTTATCCTGAATTGAATAAGTTGTTCTAGTTCTAATAATTTTTTAAGAAATTTTCTACAGCATTATAAATGTCAGCTTCGATAGAGGTATAGTTTTCTCTTGAAAAAGACTGAGCAGTAATTTTTTCGTAAAGTTCAATATACCTGTCCGTTACATGATTGATAAATTCTTCAGGAAGTTCAGGCACCTTTTGACCTTCTTTGCCTTGGAAATTGTGTTCCATGAGCCATTCTCTTACAAACTCTTTTGAAAGCTGTTTCTGTCCAAGTCCTTTTGCTTGCCGTTCTTGATAAGTGTCTGCATAAAAATAACGTGAAGAATCTGGCGTATGAATTTCGTCAATCACCACTATTTCTCCTTCAGGAGTTTTTCCAAATTCATATTTTGTATCTACCAACAAAAGGCCTTGAGCTTTTGCAATTTCAGTACCTCTTTCAAACAGTTTTAAACTGTAATCTTCGAGCATATCGTAATCCTCACGACTCACAATGCCTTGTGCCAAAATTTCTTCTTTGGAAATGTCCATGTCGTGATCTCCTTGTTCGGCTTTAGTTGTTGGAGTTATTATAGGCTTTTCAAATTTGTCATGTTCCTTTAAACCCTCTGGTAAAGAGACGCCACACAATACTCTTTTTCCGGATTTGTATTCTCTGGCAGCATGTCCAGTAAGGTATTGTCTTACCACCATTTCGACTTTAAAAGCCTCACATTTATGCCCAATGCTTACATTGGGATGCGGCGAAGAAATAAGCCAATTTGGAACCAAATCTTTTGTTTTGTCCAACATGTAAGTGGCTAAGGTATTTAAAATCTGTCCTTTTTGAGGAATGCCTTGCGGCAAAACAACATCAAAAGCACTCAGCCTGTCTGAGGCAATCATGACCAAAATGTCATTATTTAATGTATACACATTTCTTACCTTTCCTTGGTAGAAGTCAGTTTGATTTGTAAACTTTAAGTCGGGATATGTTAAACTTTTTAGCATTTATGGTTGGGTTTCTATGGCTTTGTAAGCAGCAATTACTTTTTTAACAAGTTTATGTCTAATAACGTCTTTATCGTCAAGATATGCAATACCAACACCTTTTACATCTTTAAGAATAAGCAAAGCCTCTTTTAAACCAGAAATAACGCGTCTAGGCAAATCAATTTGTCCAGTGTCTCCGGTAATCATAAACTTCGCATTTTTGCCCATTCTTGTCAAAAACATTTTCATTTGGGCATGTGTTGTGTTTTGCCCTTCGTCCAATATGACGAAGGCATGATCTAGCGTTCGACCCCTCATAAACGCCAGAGGAGCAATTTGAATGACACCTTTGTCAATAAAACTTTCCAATTTTTCAGGAGGAATCATGTCTCTTAAAGCATCATACAACGGCTGCATATAAGGGTCTAGTTTTTCTTTTAAATCACCAGGAAGAAAGCCGAGATTTTCACCAGCTTCGACAGCTGGACGTGTTAAAATAATTCGTCTGACTTCTTTGTTTTTTAACGCTCTAACCGCCAATGCCACTCCCGTATAGGTTTTTCCAGTTCCGGCAGGACCAATGGCAAAAACCATATCGTTTTTGTTCATTAGTTCGACCAATTTTCGTTGGTTGGCTGTTTGCGCTTTTATATTTCTACCACCAACACCATGAACTAATACCTCAGATGCTCTTGCAGGTGTCTGATAATCAGCCGAAGACTCGCTGGTAAGAACTCGCTCAATACTATTTTCGTCAATTCTGTTATATTTCGCAAAATGATCAGTAATCATTTTAAAACGTTTTTCAAATTCCTCTAGGCCTTCTTCATCTCCGTAGGCTTTAACTTTATTTCCTCGAGCAACAAGTTTCAGTTTAGGAAAATAGGACTTAATGAGTTCGATGTTGGAATTATGAAGCCCAAAAAAATCTTTTGGACTTATATCGGTGAGTTCAATGATGATTTCGTTCAAGAAGTTCTGTTTGTGTTATTCAATCAAAATTAATCAATTTTATTAAATTAGATTTGGTTTATTGAATATGAATATGAACATTATTCGTTCTTTTTTTGAACAAACTTCTTTAAAATTAATTATTTATAAAACTTATCTTTGTTGAAAATTTTTCAAAATGTCTGTTGCAAAAAAACAATTTAAGCGAGTTACGGTAAAAAGTTTGGTAGAAATGAAACGCCAAAATGAAAAAATAAGTATGCTTACAGCTTACGATTATACAACCGCACGAATTGTTGACGATGCAGGTACAGATGTTATATTGGTTGGCGATTCTGCTTCAAATGTTATGGCTGGCCATGAAACTACACTTCCTATAACACTGGATCAAATGATTTATCATGCCTCTAGTGTTATTCGTGCTATAAAAAGATCGCTTATAGTGGTTGATTTGCCTTTTGGTAGTTATCAAAGTGATCCTAAAGAAGCCTTACGTTCTGCCATAAGAATAATGAAAGAAAGTGGTGCTCACGCGGTTAAAATGGAAGGTGGAAATGAAATAAAGGAATCCATAAAACGGACGCTCAAAGCCGGAATACCTGTCATGGGGCATTTGGGACTTACCCCACAATCGATATACAAATTTGGGACTTACACCGTTAGAGCAAAGGAAGAAGCAGAAGCAATAAAACTAAAAGAAGATGCTTTACTTCTTGAAAAGTTGGGATGCTTTGCTATTGTTTTAGAAAAAGTTCCTGCCAAACTTGCCGCCGAAGTTGCAAAAAGTTTAACCATTCCAATAATAGGGATTGGTGCTGGAAATGGAGTAGATGGACAAGTGTTGGTTATTACAGATATGTTGGGGATGGATAAATCTTTTAGTCCTCGTTTTTTAAGACGATATGCCGACCTACATACCATTATGAGCGAAGCCATCGGAAATTACAACAACGATGTAAAAAGTGGAGATTTTCCTAACGAAAATGAACAGTACTAAGTTCTTCATTTTACTGAAAAGACTTCAGCTTAACTTTTATATTGTTTTTTAAAAACAAATTCTAAGTTTAAATATTTTAAAATTTCAAAAAAAAAAATCACCGTACATGATACGATGATTTTTAAATGTCCAATAGTGTTTAAGACTTAGTAAGTCTTACAGTCTTCCACATATTTAAGAATGTTCGGTAAGAAAGAATCAGTGTCATTACCATGTTCATAATCAATGTCTACAGCTTTGATGATTTTGGTTAAAACTACTGGGTCTACCTCGACAGATGCATTTTCCAATAGTGTGTCGATGCGAATTCTTCTACTGTCTCTTTGATTCTGATTGTTAAAAGTGTTGTCTTCCATGTTTTTGTTTATTGTTTTATTTTCAGTTATTATTTCTTCTTCTGTATTCTCATCCTCATTGGACTCATTTTCTTCTTCTACTGATGATTCTTCTTCGTCTTCTAATGATTCTTGATCTTCATTGTTCAAATCTTCAGTCGATTCTTCATCTTTTAATTCTTCCTCAGGAGATTCTTCTTCGTTGTTTATATCTTCAGTCGATTCTTTTTCCTCGTTTGTTTCTTCATCGGAGGAATTATCATCATCAGCTTTATACATATCTACATTGTCTTCCATAGTGCTTTCTCCGTTATCACTATTATCTTCTGCAATTTGTTCATCTTCTTCAATGGATGTTGTATCTTTTTCTTCATGCATTTCTGGTCGGTAGAAATCTTCTATTTCAACTGGTCTACTTCTACGTGGCACGAATCGTGTTAAACCAATAACGCCATATCTGTTACAAAATAATACTTTAGAATTTTCACCTATTTTAATTTGTAATTCATCAAAGTTTTTCTCTTCAAATCGGTCTTTTAAGTCATTGTATATTGCTTCAAGTAATCTAACATCATGAATAATTGCGTGCGTATTTTCTTTCATATATTCGTTTAATGTGTTTTAATTTATGTATTTAATCAAATTTTTTTGAGACTCAAATGTAAGATAAATCTTTGAATTTTTAACATTATATAATCAAAAAAGTTTCAAATTTTAAATGAGGTTTTTGTAACAACAATATATAGTGTTTTAGTTATTTACATGGCTTTTTAATCACGACTGTTCCAAATACCATTTGTTTTAAACTAAGAATACAGTATACTAATGCAATCCAATTTTACTTATTAATTATTTGATTAATATCGGCATAATGTCGTAATTCAACTTGATTATATTTTCCAAATTTCAGAATATAGCTTTTGAACATTCATTCAAAATTTGCAGGCATTTTTAAACTAATGATTATTATAAAAAGACTTACTTTTATGGCATAAAAGATTGTTTCTTGTAGCATTTAATAGTTAGTTATAATTGCTTATTTGAACATCATCGTTTTTGTTATTTATTGAAATCATTATAATTCGTATTTACTTATGAAATCTATTAAACTAATACTTTATATATTTATCGTAATTGCTTTATTTCAAAATACTTATTCTCAGAATGACAAACAAAAACAAATGTCTCAATTAGAATTTATGGTTGGAAATTGGGTAGGTGTTTCTAAAGGTTTTGAAGATGGAAAAGTTATTAGAGAAGAACCCGCATTCGAAAAAATAGCCTACAAAGTGAATCAACATATCATCACTATAGATTTGCATTCCAATTCTTTACAGTTGCATACAGTTTTGTATTACGACGAAAACGAAGATGTATTTTATTACAATCCTTTTTATAAAAATGGTGCTGGAAAATACAAAGCATTTATAGAGGATGGTGTTTTAGTAGTGAAGCCCACATCAAAAAAGCGATTCATTTTTAAACCAACAGAAGATGGAGGTTTTCAAGAATATGGGGAAGAATTCATCGACGGAAAATGGGTGAAATATTTTGAAGATACCTTTAAGAGAGTGGACTAGCCTCTGCGATTGTTTTAATTTCATCCAAAATTTTCATTAAACTCAATGAAAAATCTAGGGTCAGTTTTGGGCTTTCTGTCAATCCTTTTGAAAGACAATCTTGGACATGTTGAATTTCGAAGTTGTATCCTCGATGACGGTAATTGAAATTAAAATACTCAACACTTCCATTATAATTGATGCTCATTTCGTCTGTTTGATGAAATCTAGAATGTAGTTTTACAGTTGCGTTTTCAAATTCGATGATAGCCTCGCTTGGTGTTGTTTTGTCAAAACTGCAAAATAGAATGGCAGTAGCACCATTTGGATAAATAAATTGAATACTAGTTTCCATATCTACTCCAGTTTTAGCTTGCTTTTGCGTAGCCTTTATCTCTTTAGGAATACCAAGGAGTTTTAGACTCAAAAAAACGGGATACATACCAATATCTAATAAAGCTCCACCACCAAGTAAAGGATTAAAAAGTCTGCCTTTTGGGTCATAATTGGCCTTGAAACAAAATTCAGCATTAATGTGCTTTATATCTCCGTACCTTTTTTCTGATGAAATTTCTAATGTTTTGTCCAAATGAGGCATAAAGTTTGTCCAAATGGCTTCCATGAAAAACACATTATGTGTTCGTGCTGCCTCTATCATTTCTTGAGCTTGAATCGCATTTAGAGCGATGGGCTTTTCACAAAGAACAGCTTTTTTAGACTTAATGGCATCTAAGGCATTTTGATAATGAAAAGCATGAGGAGTGGCGATATAAATAACGTCTACGTTATCGTCTTTATACAATTCTTCATAACTTCCGTATGCCTTTTTAGCCTGAAAGTTGTTGGAAAATTCTTCAGCTTTTGTCAGAGAACGTGAGGCTACAGCGTAAAGTTCAGCATTATCTACTTTAAGTAAATCTTCTACAAAATACTGGGCAATTTTTCCAAGCCCAAGGATACCCCATTTTACAGTTTTCATTTTCTTGAAACAATAGGTTGTATGATTATTGCGAGTGCCATGACCAAAATACAGCCAAAAAGATTGAGCCATAAATAAGGCATGATATCATAAAAGTACCCAACTATAACCACAATTTGAGTTATAAACGCAGCAATAAATGTGGCATTGGATTTTACATATTTAATAAAAAATGCCAGCAGAAAAATCCCTAGTACGTTTCCATAAAAAATGGATCCAATGATATTAACAAGTTCAATCAAATTATCAAAAAGTGGTGCTAAACAGGCGACAGCAATGGCGATTATTCCCCAAACTAATGTAAAAAACTTGGAGGCTTTTACAAAATGCAAATCTGTTTTTTCAGTTTTTGTATTTCGTTTGTATAAATCGATGACTGTTGTAGATGCTAATGCATTAAGTTCTGATGCTGTTGAAGACATTGCCGCACAAATAATGGCTGCCAAAAGTAAACCAATCAATCCGCGAGGTAAATTATTTAATATAAAATGAATAAAAACATAATCTGTATCATTCGTTTCTGCCTGATTATCTGCTTTTTTGATGATTGTTCTAGCTTTTTCTCTTAGAATTTTTTCCTCTTTGTCGAGTTTAGCAATCGTGGTTTTAATCGAAGAATTGTTAACTTCATCTGGCATTTCATGCATTGCTTGGATCAAGGCTTTCTTTTCATTAAAATTTTTGTCTAATTCGAATTTAACAGCTGAATATTCGGTGTTGTAGCTGCTTTCCATTACAACTTTTTCGGCAGCAGGATTAAAATTTAATGGCGCTTGGTTGAATTGGTAAAACACAAAAACCATAATGCCAACGAGCATAATAAAGAACTGCATTGGTACCTTTAAAAGGCCATTAAAAATCATACCCATTTGACTTTGTCTCACCGAACTGGCTGAAAGATAGCGTTGTACTTGACTTTGGTCTGTGCCGAAGTAGGACAGTGCTAAAAATGTACCACCAATTAAGCCACTCCAAACGGTGTATCTGTTTTCTAAATCAAAACTGAAATCTAAAATATCTAATTTGCCACTTACAGATGCAATTTCTAAAGCATTTGTAAAATTTACATTTTCAGGCAAAAAGCTTAAAATAACAAAAAATGCGATAATCATTCCAGAAAATATCACTGCCATTTGTTGTTTCTGCGTCACACTTACGGCACGAGTTCCACCAGAAACGGTGTATATGATCACACAGATTCCAATGATGATATTAAGAGTAAATAAATCCCATCCAACCACTGCAGATAATATAATGGCTGGAGCAAAAATGGTAATACCAGCAGCAATTCCTCGTTGAATTAGAAATAATAAGGCGGTTAAAGTTCTGGTCTTTAAATCAAAACGGCTTTCAAGATATTCATAAGCTGTATAAACATTTAGTTTGTGATATAATGGAATAAACACCATACATATAACAACCATTGCCATCGGAACGCCAAAATAGAACTGTACGAAACCCATACCGTCTTCGAAGGCTTGCCCAGGAGTAGAAAGAAATGTGATAGCACTAGCTTGAGTCGCCATAACCGATAGACCAACAGTCCACCATTTGGCATCGTTTCCACTTTTAATATAGTCTTGAACGTTTTTGCTTTTTTTGGTTTTGTAAGTTCCATATATTACAATAAATGCAATACTGCTTACCATTACAATAAAGTCTATATAATGCATAGAGAGATTTTCTAATTACTAAAAACTATTCATTATCACATACATGAGGATAAAGTATATCAAATTAGCTACTAAAACTAGTGTATATAATTTGTTCCACTTGTAATGTCTAGTCTTACCCATTATTATTCTTTATTGATAGTAAATTTGAAATCAATCTATAAGCACCGGGAACACCAGCAGGTAACTGTCTAAAGAAACTCAAACCAGTGTAAATGTAATAGCCATCGTCATAAGGTGTTACCAGTAAGCTGCCTTCTGTAGGGCTTTCGTTATAATCTTGAATTTTCAAAATAGGGGAGAAGCTCTTGTCCCATTTGTTTGGAAAATATAAACCACGTTCTTGAATCCAACCTTCAAAGTCTTTTTGAGTAATTTTGTTTGGATAATTCAATATGGGGTGATCAGGCTGAATGAATTCAACATCCGCCAATTCATTTGTTACTCTATCTCTCGAAATAGTTAACTCTAATGGCGAAATATCTTTAGTTTTCAAGCTATACGTCGTATTATATTGATTGATTAATACACCACCATTTTTTACGTAGTCGAAGAAAAATTCATTTTTAATTACCAATTGGTCTTGGGTATTGAATGCTCTTACACCCATAACAATGGCTTCATTCTTCAGCTGAAGTTAAATCCTCAAGTTTAATTTCATCAACATTCAAACCTAAACTTCTTAAACTCTCCGGTAGTTTATCACCAGCACCACTCACATATCCAACAGTTTCAATACTTTGTTTTACATCGATGAAAACTAAAGATGTGGAAGCCTCTTCAGAAAAAATTTGTTTAGGAATATGTTGATATTCGAGAACTTTTATGTGTTTAGAATAGGTGTCTTGATCTGATGTCACCATGAATTTGGCATCGATTTTTTGTGTTTCATCTGGTGGAGTTACATCAAAACTGAAAGATTTTAATTGTCCTTTTTTGTTTAAAGAAAAATCTATAACAGCAGGTTCAACTTTCCAGTTTTTAGGCAATTTCATACTTAATTTTCCGCTAAAACTGTTAGAGAAAGATTCGACTTGAACTGAAATTGTTTTGGAATTTTCATTGTTAAAAATGACTACTTCTTCTTGAGGATTGATAGATATTTCAGGTAAAATATGAAAATCTTCAAACACTTCTCCATCAACTCTGGAATTGTATTTGTACATGACGGGAATATTGTAAACAAATTCGCTATTTTCTATCAATAGCTTAAAATTAAGAGATAATGGTTTGGGTGTTTTAGGTAATCCAATCTGCAAAGGATTTGCGACAGCATAAATTGCATTTTCTGGATTTTGTTCAAGCCAATAAGGCAAAGTTTGTTGTTTGTTTACATTTAGATTTAAAGAAATGTATTCTGCAATATTATTCTTCAAGACTTTTGAAGAAGAAAAAACCGTATTGCCAAAATTGTCATGAATTTCTAAAAGCTTAATTTCAATTGGACTTCTATTGGTTATTTCAGATTTTACATCAATATTTTCATTGGCAATTGCCGTTGGCGTCAAACTGATAGACTCCATATACAAGCCGAGACAAGATTTAATAATGGACTTAATTTGATTAGACTTGATATTTTTCCAATGTTCATCTTCTAAATTTTGTATCAAATTATAAGCTTTTACCAATTGCGGTACACTTTCATGAGGATTACTATAGTTGAAGTTTTTGATAACTTCGTCTACAACTTTTTGAATTTCATCTCCGCCTTTAACACGATTCCATGATGTATCAATGCCATCAAAAATGTTATTATTTGAAGGTTTATTTCCTTTTATAATTTCTAAATATTCAGGTTGTTCACCACGTGTAGGCGTATTGCCGAAGGCTTGCGATTTATGTTGACTTCTACTCATTGAAGCAATTTCTGAATTTGAAAGTCCTAAATCCTGGTAATATTTTCCAATGTCGATGGTTACTAAGTTAGATTTATCTGCTTTTTCAAACTTTTCTCTTCCTCCATAAAACCACCATGACGTATTGAAAAACAATCTTTTAGGTTGCCAAGGTTCCGTATATTGAAGTTGATGACTAAAGATGTTTTTGTCTGCTGTGATATCAAAAGCTTCTAAACTTAGCATCGCCGACGATGTATGGTGACCATGAGTTGTGCCAGGAGTGCGATGGTCAAATCTATTGATAATTACATCCGGCTTTAGTTTTCTGATCGTCCAAACAACATCATTTAACACACTGTCCTTATCCCAAATATTTAAAGTTTCTTTAGGTGATTTTGAAAAGCCAAAATCAACAGCCCTTGTAAACCTTTGTTTTCCTCCATCAACTCTTCTTGCGGCCAATAGTTCTTCAGTTCTAATGATTCCTAAAGCTTCTTTGAAATCAGAACCCAGCAGATTTTGACCACCGTCACCACGAGTTAACGAAAGGTAATAGGTTTCGGCATGAAGGTTATTAGCGCAATAGGCAATAAGGCGAGTGTTTTCATCATCTGGATGTGCTGCAACATAAAGGACTGTTCCTAAAAAATTTAATGCCTTTATGTCGTTTAATATTTGTAAACTGTTTTGCTTTTTTGGCTTCTGGGAAAAACAAAAAAACGAAACCAAACAAGTGGTTAACACCAAAATCCTTAATTTCATGTACTATATTTTCTCCAAATATATAAGTATGTAAGTGTATGTAGCTATGGATTTAACGATTTGTAAAGTTATTAGTCTTTAATTAGGTTACTATTACCATATTAGCTATTTAGATTTTTAGCCATTAGGTCGTAGCTGTTGCTAGATTGTTTCATGTTTCATATTTCATGTTTTCAAGTTTCAAGTTTGTCCATTCAACCTAATCCAAAAACCTGAAACCTGAAACAAAAAAAACTAAAACCAAAACCCCTATAACCTTTAAACTAACTTACCTCTTCAACGTAAAATGCGCTTTAAACTCTCTTTTTAGTTGTGTTAGAGGTTCGATAAAGTCGACTCTAAACCAGTAATCTTGGCTTGGCATTGGTTTTCCATTAAATGTGCCATCCCATCCAGAAGTACCTGGATCAATTTGTTTAAGCAGTTTTCCATAGCGATCGAAGATAAAAATGGTCGCCTCTATATCATTTGCTAAAGCATCGATGTTCCAAGTATCGTTAAAACCATCCCCATTTGGTGTAAAGAACGGCGGATA
>JAUIFC010000296.1 GCA_030429455.1 Bacteroidia bacterium
GAAAACTAATCGATTGGTCTGTGACTGTATACCATCCTGAAGCTGAAGCGACCATCTTTTTAATTCGTGCATTAGGCTTAAAAAACAAAAACCGATGTGCTACTTGACCACCAGCCGAATGTCCAAAAACATGATAAGATTGAGAAGTGTTGTTCAATTTTTCCTTTACATGATCGAAAATAGGTTCTATCACAGAAAACGTCCATTGCTCCTCTGGATTCAAGGTGCTTTCGGATGGATTATCTCCATCGACAAAAACATTTCCAAGGTTATAGGCATCGCCTCCAGGAAAATATTCAGAAGAAAATTTTGGTGTAATGATGATAAAATTATATTCATCCGCTTTAGAAATCATAGCATTTCTATAATCTTTTGCATTTCTTCCGTTTCCATGAAAAATGAATAATATTTCAGTCGTATTATTCACATTTTCAGGAACGTAAAAATAGACCCTTATGTTTTTGTCTTCAAAAGGTAAATATTCATTGTAATCAAAAAATCCTATGCCTCTTGAATTTTCATTAAAATCTTCAGCTTCATCGATTGTCGAAGTTGAATAATCTTCACATGAAAAAAATATTAGACTTAATAAAATTATGACTATGGAATGTTTCATTGGAAATAAAAATTAAGTAAAACAAATGTAGTTTTTTATATATTTACAATACCAGTTTTAACATCTTATGAATACCAATTATAAATTTCCAACTAAAATAATTAAAAAAGAGTGGGAAGATTTATGGTCTAAAGGTGAAAAAAAATATACGCTTTTATATAGAGCGATAAAGAATGCTATTCGTTCAGGTATTTTGCCTCATAACTGGATTTTGCCCTCAACGAGACAGCTGTCTGTCGAATTAAAGCTTTCAAGAACAACTGTAATTAAAGCTTACGAACTACTTCAACTAGAAAAACTTATACTCGCTAAAGGTGGGTCAGGTTATCGCATTAATTATGACAAATCTAAAGATGCACAAAATGAAAAATCAAGGTTTGAGTTTCATGCAGAGTCTTATCCCAAATTGTCAGACAGAGCCATTTCATTCAAAAAAAATTATCCATTATTAAACCGTCCTGAAAATGAAAATGTAGCTTTTCGACCTGGTCTTCCTCCATTGGATGCCTTTCCGGTGAATCAATGGAAACATTTGCTGAATAATTATTGGCGGTACATAAAATCGTCAAATCTCTCGTATGCTCAAACTACTGGAATTGTTGACTTAAAAAAAAGCATCAAAGATTTTCTTTATGTCAGTAGAAATATCAGGTGTAATGAAGAACAAATCATTATCACCTCTGGTTCGCTGCAATCCTTATACATAATTGGCAATGCTTTGGTGAATCCAAGCGATACCGTTGTGTTGGAAAATCCTTCTTTTCCGAATGTGCATTCCATTTTTAAAAGTTTAAACGCTACTATTCAACCCATATCGATTGATAATGAAGGTCTTGACATTAGCCAATTATTACAAAAACAAATTGATAGGCCTAAAATAATTCACTTAACGCCTTCAAATCATTACCCTTTAGGTACTAAAATGAGTGTCTTACGAAGACAGCAATTGTTAAAATGGGCTTCTGAAAACAAAGCAATTATTGTTGAAAATGATTACGAACATGAAATAGCAAACCATCAAGAAAAAACACCTGCAATTTTTAGTTTAGACGAAGAAAATAGAGTCGTTTATATGGGAACTTTCAATCGATTACTCCATCCATCCATCCGTCTTGGATTTATGGTGGTTCCTGAGTTTTTGATAGAAACCGTAAATGCATTACAGGAACATTCGCATAGGTTTGTCGCTCCTTCCATTCAAGTTGTAATGAATCAGTTTATAGACAAAAATTACCTGTATAAACACATGGAGAATATCATAAAGATTGCCAAGAGAAGGCATGAGTTGTTTATAAATTCTTTTTATGAAATTAATTCTATGCATTTAGTTAATACCAAATTTTGTAGCCTACATGTTGTTGCAAAATTTTCTGATAAAGACGTTTTAATCAAAGAAAAAGGAATCATTAAATTATTGAATAAAAACGATATAACAGCTTTCCCATTAAGCAAATGTTACATTTCCAAGGATAATGCCAAAGGCTTAATATTCGGATACTCGGCCTTAAGAGATAATATGCTTAACAAAAAGTTAAACCTGTTAAAAAAAATTATATCATAATAATTGGTATTTTTGAAAATTATTAACTGGTAGTTTACCAAAAATCCTAACAATATTAAATTTGAAACTAAAAATTAAAACTATGAAAAAACTTTACACATTATTTTT
Organism: Bacteroidia bacterium; assembly: GCA_030429455.1. Lineage (GTDB taxonomy): Bacteria > Bacteroidota > Bacteroidia > Flavobacteriales > Flavobacteriaceae > Psychroflexus. The sequence goes on from JAUIFC010000296.1 coordinate 2,286, forward strand.
ATTATGCTCCTTTATTGGTTTTGCTCAAAACTCTGGAGACATAGTGATCACAGAGATTATGCAAAACCCAAGTTTGGTGAGTGACGATTTTGGGGAGTGGTTTGAAGTGTACAACACTACTAGTTCTCCCATAGATCTTAACGGTTGGACAATATCTGATGATCCAAGTGGAAGCAACCCTAATGTGGCATTAATTGACATGTCAGTTGTTGTTCAACCAGGAGGTTATGCGTCTTTGGGAAGAGGTGGTGATACAGATCCTGCTTCACCCGATTACAACGGTGGTCTTACTTACGACTTTGTCTATGATGCTGGATTCTTGATGTCAAACGGTTCGGACGAAGTTATTCTCATTGCACCTGA
>JAUIFC010000297.1 GCA_030429455.1 Bacteroidia bacterium
ATGTCTATGCCAATGCTCAACGAAGTTTTGCGGGCATCACCTTTCGAAAGCAAAACGATAACATGGACGAAGTGTACATGAGAATGCATAAAACCACTCAAGTCGACGCCGTCCAATACACACCTATTTTCAACAATGAATCCAACTGGCAGTTGTATAGAGAATACCAAGCTAAAGTGGAATTTAAACGTGAAGGCTGGAATACCTTAAGGCTTGAAATCGCCAATCAAATGGCAGATGTGTACATCAATAATGAAAAAGTCCTCACCATCGATCATCTTAGAAGTGAAAATCCCGCTGGACAAGTCGGCCTTTTTGCCCTATTTTCTAATCGATTTTCAAATTTTAGAGTGACCCCAAAAGATAAGATTGAACCCATTACGCTTCCTTCAACATCCAACGACCTAGATGAAACAATCATCACCCAATGGCAAATTACAAAAGCAAAAGTATTTGATAGCGACCAGTTGGATTACGATGAATTTTCCAATGAAATATACACAACCGTAAACACAGAAAAATCGGGATTGCTTCCGATTTCTAAATATGTTAAAAAAACTTCCTCGGGAAATTTTGAACAAAACAAAGACGATTATATTGTTGCAAAAACTACTATCAATTCAGGGCAGAATGAGACTCGTCTTTTCTCATTTGACTACAGCGATAGAATCCTGATCTTTTTAAATGGAGAACTTATGTTTAAAGGCAACAACTCGTTTAGAACAAAAGGTGTGCAATATATGGGACATCTTGACATTGATTCCAACTTGCTTTACTTACCCGTAAAAAAAGGAATCAACACCATCCACTGCGTAATTATTGACAAGGCAAATGGTTGGGGATTGATGGGGAAATTGGAATGATTGACCTCTAGGTTTTGCTGTTGTCACACATTATTGTCTAAAAAAAACATGATTTTATTTGCTTATTTGGTTTAGGTGGTTGTTGGGCAAAATTTCTTCAAAACAAGCTGAAAAACATCTAGTACCATTTGTGATTTAAAATTACTGTAAAAGAAATTGATGATTTTTTTCTTTATACAATACAGAAAAATAAAGCATAGCCAAAGCTACGGTTTCTTTTTATGTTGCAGTAGAAAGGAAAAAAGGGCGATTTATTACGATAATTTCAAGTTATAAATGGTATAGTCTCTAAATCGATATCCCCGAAAGGAATTTTTTATAAACTTTTAGCTGAATCGACCAGGTTAAGCCAGTCCTGAGCCTGAAGAAGTGTTCAACCCAATTTTTTATTGTTTTCGCCAAAAAGAGCGGACAGGCTGTCATAAGGATGCAACAGCCTGTCTCGATGCATATCGGAAAAAACTTAGTTGTTGTAAAAAGTTATCTATCGGACCTCTACCTTTTTTTTCTTTGTATTCATTAAGCTAGCATTTCTAAACCTTCGATTCACTTCATTAATCAATCGGTATGGTCTATTAAAACTCTCTTGTGAAATTTTAAAATAATCAGATAATATTCGAATTGTTTCTTTAGATAATCCTTTGTGATAATTAAGAATTTTGGATATCGTTCCCTTAGAAAGACCTAGTATTTCAACAAGATCTTTCGCTTTTAAATTATGGTCGTCCATTAATGCTTTTAAAAGTTCAATTGGATCAAGATCATTTAGTGTATTATGCTCTGAATCCCATTTTTCTATTAATAGAGTTAGTAAGTCAATCTCATCTTGAACGGATTTATCATCGAGCATTATTAAATTTTCCAAAGTGTCACAATACTTATCGTACTGTTCTTTTGTTTTTATTATTTTGAATTTTATAGTCTCCATTTGCGTCTTTTTTTAGTCAGATCAAAATGAACTGATGTCGTATTGTTTCCCTTCTTTACATAATTTGGAATACTCTGCATGTGTTCCAATCCACTTAATAAACAAGTGTACTTTATTTTCTCCAAAATGATATTTACAAATCATACGGTAATTGTTTCCGCCAATATTAAAGACAATCCGATCGGAGCTTTTACCTAGAATATCAGCGCTATTAAAAGTCATAACGATATCTTCCGGTTTTATCCAATCAGCTCGTTTTAATATTGATAACCAAATTTCGAAAGATGCTTTGCTTCTAGCATTTTTTAATATGTAATCTTCAATCGTCTGCTTTTTTTATTAAATGTACTTTCATATACTTGATTACAAATATACGAGTAATGTTTCACAGAGGGAAACTTTAGGTAATTTATCGAAGTTGTTTTTTTAATTCTTTACAACAGCAGTCTATCTCAAAAGCACATTAAAATAGAAACAATCTGCAGACAGAGAGCAGTTTTTTTGTTTAGCAAAATAGGACTTTTGAGTTTTAAGGGTTATTTAAACATTAATTTTAGAATATGATATTTTAGGATTTATGGCTCGCTGAAGGCTTAAAATAAGACATAATGGATGAATTATAAGCAACATGAATGAAATCTATAAAAATCGATGAAAATTCAGCCAGCAAATATCTTAAACAAAGAAAATCTCTCCAAAACAAGCTGGAAAACATCCAACCTCTAAATCCATATCCTCAAAAGGAATTTTTTACACACTTTTAGCTGAATCGACCAGGTTCCAGCCTGCCCCGAAGCATTTCGGGGTTCAACCCAATTTTTCATTGTTGGTCATGTCCTAAAATAGGTTGACATC
>JAUIFC010000298.1 GCA_030429455.1 Bacteroidia bacterium
CCCCAGTTATTTTGGGCGGATTTTCAAGAAGGAGTTTGGTATGACACCGAATGAATGGAGGGAAAATGTGAGTGTTTAAAAGTAAAATGCACCCTTTTATAAGGCAATCGCAAGAAAATTTAGGGAAAACGCATCAAAAAAACATGGTGTATTAGGAGCACTTCCAAATGTTGAGAAAAACGAAAAGTTTCCTGCTCCGCATTTCAAATAATTTTTTTCTTGCGATTGTCATACACCCATTTACGGGGATTTTTGAGTTTTCGTAGTGTATCTGTTATATTTCAGATTTCGCTAAAAGAAGCGTTAAAAAATAAAATTGTAAACTCGCTGGATGAAATCAAAAATAGAGCGAGTAGACGATATCCCCTTACTAATAGCCAAGTTTGAAAAGAGTGGACTTAGTGAGTTACTAAATCAACACTTTCCCGACCACGGCAATTGGCAAGGGGTCAACGGAGGAAAAGTCGCCGTTGGATTTTTGACATATATTTTGTCTCGTAGCGATCACACAATTAGTCATGTAGAAACGTGGGCTTCCGAACGAATACTGACTTTAGGTCATTGTTTGGACGAAAGTGAACTTACGTGTAAAGATTTTACAGATGATAAATTGACGAACCTGCTTGATCGATTTTCAGATGAAACAGCTTGGGCTGCATTTGAACATGCTCATAACCAAAGGTTAATCAATGTATATCAATTAGCGGTAAAAGAAGAACCCATTCGTTTAGATGCGATGATTACTCAATCTCATCGAGCTGCTTCGGGTGAATTTCAATATGGACACTCTAAGCAACATCGTTCAGATTTACCGCAGCTAAAAACAATGGTAGCGACTTTAGATCCTTTGGCAATGCCGCTATTTTCTAAGACAGTTGCAGGTAATACCGCCGATGATGTATTATATTTACCTGTATTGAAAGAGCTGATTGGCAACTTAAACTTGTTGCATCAATTATTTGTTGGCGATTGCAAAATGGGCAGCATTGAGGTACGTTCTTTTTTGCACCATAAATCCCAATACTATTTACTCCCTTTAAGTAAGAAGCAATGTAGTCAGACCCAATTAGCCGCTTATTTAGCGAATCGACCAAGCGAATGTGTTGAAATTTTAACTGAAGATAAGCATGGTCCGCCTCGGTTGAAGGCAAAAGGCTTTGAGCAAATAGAACAGATAAGTGATGAACAAAACAATCAGACTTGGGAAGAAAGACGCATTATTGTTTACTCTCCCACCTTTGCCAAAACCCAAAAATTAGCCTTTGAAAATCGTTTAATCAGAGCAAAAGCCGATTTAGAACTCCTATTGCAAGCTAAACAGGGGCGTAAGAAACTGAAAACCTATGCGGAAGTACACAGTGCTGTTCAACAAATTTTGAATAAGCATAAAGTCAAAAATTTTATGCAAGTCAATATTGAACAAAGAGAGGAAACCAAAACGATTAGAGCTTATAGTAATCGCCCTGAACGAATAGAAACCAAACTACATTTTCATCTTCAAATTCAGGTCGATGAAACATTGAAAGCTCAACATCTGCAAAATCTAGGTTGGAGAGTTTATGCCTGTAATGCACCCAAAGAACGACTAACTACCCAACAAGCCATTCTTTGTTATCGCAATGAGTATCGAATTGAGCATAAGTTTGATGAACTACTCAATCGAGTGACTGCCTTGATGCCTGTATTCTTGCATAAATCTCACAGAATTCAAGCACTCATTAGATTACTACTCTTAGCTTTAAAATATGTTAGTGTAATCCAACATCAAGTACGTTCTGAACTGAAAGCTACAAAACAAAAAATCAAAGAACTTATTCCAGGAAACCCTGGTCGAGCTACTGATAAACCAACAACGAGCCTTATTTTAAAGGCATTTAATAATATACATCTCAATATCGTATCAGTAGAAAATAAAGTTTATGTCAATATCTCGGATTTGAAGCCTGTACAGCTTAAACTCCTAGAGTTACTTAAAATACCGCCTGAAATCTATCTAGGATTTAACCAATTGTCATTTTCTCATTTTGATTTCAGCGAAATGTGAATTAAAAGAAAAACAATTTCAAATTGGCGAGGTGATTTTGGAAATGACGGTGTTATGTCATCCTTGCTCCCGAATGGAAGAAAACCTAGGTTCGGGAGGCTACAATGCGATGCGTGGTCATGGCGGAATCACGGCGAAAGTCATTAAAGGAGGAATAATCGAAAAAGGAGATGAATTGAAATTAATTTCAGCAAATTCGAAAAACTAAGCTTTTGGCAAAATTCAAAAAATCTCCATTTTTCATCAAGCTATTCAATTGGGAATATTGGCCAATGTGGCTGACGAATATTCCAGTAGTTTTCATTTGGATTTGGATTATTTTGCGTTTTCTCATTCAATGCAAAGTTATAGTGAAAAATTTTATGAATTGTTTGGTCCGCCGCGAAGAGAAGAGAGCCAGGCTTATCAGTTCCATGCTGATTTAGCTTGTAGTTTGCAAAAGGTGACTGAAGAAATCTTATTGAAGCAAGCTAACTACTTATATGATAAATATGGATGTAATAAGCTTTGTATGTCGGGTGGTGTAGCACTTAATTGTGTTGCAAATGGCCGAATTTTGAGAGAAACAAAGTTTGAAGATATTTTTGTTTACCCGG
>JAUIFC010000086.1 GCA_030429455.1 Bacteroidia bacterium
AATCTCATGTCGAAGAAGAAACCATCTCCATAGGCAGATTTCATTTTTTGAAGTCTGCTTTCAGTAGGGCCAATGCGTATTTAATTAAAGTTTTAAAAAGGAGTAACATCAAGTTTATTGTTATTGATGAAATTGGAAAACTAGAATTGAATGGAAAAGGACTTCATGATTCTGTAAGTCAGCTTATTTCAAACCATAAAATTTTAAAGCACTGCCATTTAGTACTCGTCATAAGAGATTCTTTACTGGAATCAGTCATCCAATATTACAACATTATAGATTACAAGGTGATTACAAAAGATACCCTTTTCGAAACTATGGTTTAAACTTTAAAATCGGACATTTGCTTTCTTAAAGACTGCATTAAAGGCTGCTTCAGCAATCGCTTGCCAGTTGCTGCTTTCAAAGCATTGGCCACAGCGCCACCAGCGGGTGGAAGTCCAGGTTCTCCAAGACCAGTTGGAGCAATGTTGCTTTCGACAAAATGTGTTTCGACAACTGGAGTTTCTTTCATCCTGATGAGTCTGTAGGTGTCAAAATTCGAATCTTGAGGTATCCCTTCTTCAAAAGAATAATCGCCGTACATGGCATGTCCTATTCCGTCCAAAACACCGCCTTCAATTTGGTTTTTGGCTCCTGTTGGATTTACAACTATTCCGCAATCTACAGCTACAGTTACTTTTTCTAGTTGAGGTTCTCCATTTACCATACGAATATCTGCAACTTCAGCTACATGCGTATTGTGACTAAAATAGGCAGAAATTCCTTGGTAGATTTCATTTTCTGTTTTTCCCCAATTACTTTTTTCAGCAGCCAATTTTATCACACCTGACATTCGTCCAGAAGAGTAGGTGTTTGGGTCATCGGTTTGATTTGGAACTTTACCTAACAGCTCTAAACGCAGTTGAATAGGATCTTTTTCCAACTCTTCTGCCAACTCGTCAAAAAAACTTTGCTCTGCAAAGGCTAAAAAGTTGGTATAAGGTGCTCGCCATGCTCCCGTAGTAATATTGCTTCTGTAATTTCCGGCTTCTACTTTGTAGTTGTTTATGGCGCCTGCCGGAAAGTAGGATGCTATGCCAGCCCACATATTTCCATTAATCGCGGCTTCAATAAGATGATAGCCTGTAATTTCGCCGTTTTTAATCGAAGCTCTTATTCTATATTTTGACGCTGGACGATAAATGCCGGCTGTCATGTCATCTTCTCTAGAATAGATAACTTTTACGGGTTGTTTGGTTAAGTTGGAAATTTCAGCTGCTTCCATGACAAAATCTCCATAAAGGCGACGGCCGAAACCACCTCCCATACGTGTCATTTCGAGATGAATGTCTTCAACATCGCGTTCAATTAATTTTGCCACTCGATTTGCTGTTCCTGCGGGTGTTTGAATTGGTCCAACTAAATGTACTTTTTCTTTCGACACATGTGCATAAAAATTCATGGGTTCCATGCAATTGTGAGGTAAAAAAGGCGCCTCGTAGGTTCTGTCGAGAATAGTATCTGCTTCTGCGAAAGCTTTTGTGACATTGCCATCTTCACGCTTTACAACAACATCTTTGCCTTCTAAAATCTTTAAAAGCTCAACATCATGAAGTTCTGAGTTTTCTAATTTCGCATCACTCACCCATTTGATTTTTAGTGCTTGTTTGCCTTTCATGGCGGCCCAAGTATTGTTGGCTAGAACGGCTACTTTATCCCCAAATTGGACAACTTCCGAAACTCCCTTAACGAGTCTGGCATCAGAATCATCAAAAGATTTTAACTTTTTGCCAAAAGCTGGTGGACGGGCGACACAAACGTATTTCATGCCTTCAGTTTTATAATCCAATCCAAATAAAGGTTTGCCAGTAATTATTTTGTCCATATCGACATTGGTAGCATCTTTGCCAATAATCTTAAAGTCTTCTATGGATTTTAATTGTACATCCTCAGGTACGTCTAAAGTAGCAGCCGTATTTACCACTTCTCCATAATGTAAAGATTCGCCTTTAGCATTGGTTATGATTCCATCGGAAGTAGAACAAGTTGCAGGGTCTACATTCCAAGTTAAAGCAGCTGCATTGACCAACATCTGTTTTGCAGTAGCTCCGGTTTGTCTTAAGGCATTCCACCCAAATCTAATGGATTGACTGCCGCCTGCTACTTGTCTTTCAAAATTTTCTGTATCCAGATCGCCTTGCGCTACCGTAACATGTTCCCAAGGCACATCAAGCTCTTCTGCAATGATCATTGGCATGGACGTTTTAACGCCTTGACCAATTTCTGGATTGGGTGAAAAAATAGTTACATACCCATTTTCAGCTATTTTTATAAATGCATTGAAGTCTTGAAAATTTAGTTTTGAAATATCTACGGGTGGTTTTGCAGCCTCTTTACATGCCGTTACAAGATTGAATCCAATGAGTATTCCACCACCAGCTAAGGCAGATGTTTTTATAAAATTTCTTCGACTAAAGGTCATTTTTTTTCTTGTTTTCATGATTTCTAGGCTTTAGACATTTTTTCTGCAGCCAAGGCTACTGCTTTTTCAATTCGATTGTAACTGGCACAACGGCATAAATTCCCATTCATGGCATTTCTAATTTCATCTTTATTCGGATTGGGATTTTTATTTAAAAAAGAAGTCGCCGTCATGATTTGTCCAGCTTGGCAGTAACCACATTGAGGAACATCGAGCTCTTTCCATGCCTCTTGAACAGGGTTTAACTTGTCTTCGCCTAAGCCTTCGATGGTTGTAATTGCTGCCGATTCGGCACTCGACACAGTGGTTACACAACTTCTTATTGCCACATTATTTAAATGAACTGTACAAGCCCCACATGAAGCAATGCCACAACCGTACTTTGTGCCAACCAAATTTAGTTCGTCTCTAAGAACCCAAAGCAGAGGTGTGTCCGCATCGACATCTACAGACACATTTTTGCCATTAATGTTTAAATTAAAAACTGCCATAATACATTATTTATGTTTCTAAAATTATGAAATATTTATAGACCGTCGTTTTTTTTATAAGTTTTTAAGATAACTTCCCTGTTTTTTTCAACTAACTATTTCATTGTCAAGTAAATCTTGGTAATCTTCTGGCGTATCGATATCTCTTAATTCGCTGAATGGGATACAATGGATTGATTTTGAAAGTTTTTTTAGCAGTGGTTTTGCGCCTTTGTCACCTGATAGTGTTTTCAATTCTTGAAAATATTTTTTTGGAAAAACAGCAGGAACACCAACACTACTTTGATAAGCTGTGGCGACAGGTTTTTCAGGATTTTTTAGAAATAATGCTATAAGATCATTTAGATGAGATTTTGTGATTTTAGGCTGATCTGCCAAAAGTATTAATACGGCTTCGAAATCATCTTGCTCGATGCAACGAACACCGACTTTAATACTCGTGCTCAATCCATTTTTATAATCAGGATTTTCTATGATTTGAATAGGATAATGTTTGATGTAAGCCGAAATTTCAGACGCATTTGCGCCAATAACACAATATATGTTTGGGCATGAAGATTTTAGTGCTGTTTCAATACAATTTTGAATGAATGTCTTTTTACCTAGTTTGAGGAGCTGTTTAGGTTGTCCCATTCTAGAGGATTGACCTGCAGCCAAAATGAGAATGGCGATTTTCACGTTCTATTTATTTTTTTTAAGGTCTCTCAACGAATTAGGAGAAATGCCTCTGTAAACACTGAGCATTTCTGCGAGGATGGACAATGCAATTTCTTCTGGCGTAACAGACCCGATGTGCAATCCAGCTGGACTATACAGGTTATCAAGTACTTCAGGGTTAAAGTCAGGGTTATGCTCAAAAAGTTCATTGATCAATTTTTCTCTACGTTTACTCGAACCAAGCACACCTATGTATTTTGGTTTAAAGCTATTCAACTTTAAGACATATTTTAAATCGAGGACATAATTATGATTCATTAATACAACAGCTGTGTCATCGTCTATGTCAAGTTCTACAAGTTCTGGGGCTTGAGCAATTACCGAATTGGCGCCTGGAAAATCTGCCAAAGTTTTTGGATCTTTCACCGACGTGATAACGTTTACTTCCCAACCTAACAAGTTTGCCATTGCACAAAGTTTAACCGCATCATGCTCACCACCAAAAATGTAAAGTCGAAAACAAGGTTCTAAAGATTGTTTAAAGACTTGTAAGTCTTGCTGGATTTCTACAGCAAAGTCTTTTCTTAGGCTAAATAAAGAATCTTTACAGAATGAAACTACAGTGCCAAAATCTTTGGAGGTGCTTTCTTTTTCAACAAAATAGGAGGTGATTTGGATAATGTCTCTTTTTTGAATACTTGATTTAAAGGCGTTTAGAAAGGATTCGTTGATGTAAATGGGTTCTATAAGAATATAAAGTAAGCCTTCACATCCAAGCTTATACCTGCCGTCGTACGTCATGACTTTAGGAATACCGCTTTTGAAAACAGATTGAGCTTGTGCATAAACATCTCGCTCCACACAACCACCACTTACGGCACCGACCATTTGTCCATCTTCCGCAATGAGCATGCGAACACCAGGTTTTCTATAGGAAGAGCCGTTTAAAGCCACTACAGTGGCTAAGATGCTTTGCAATCCCATGTTTTGAAATTCAATCGCTTTTTCAATAATTTGTTTTAACTCATGTGTCATGGTAGTTAAGTATTAGGGTTGATTAATTTAAAGGTACAAACCTATGGAATCTTAGCTTTATTTGAATTCTTCTTCTTTATGCAAAATTTTTATTGGTATAGAAATTATAAAATCACTACCTTTTCCATATTCGCTCTCGACCTTTATGCTACCTTTATGTTTTTCGACAAAATCTTTCACTAATAATAATCCAAATCCAGTTCCTTTTTCGTTTTCTGTTCCTAAGGTTGAATACAAACTTGAATTATTCCAAATTTTATCGAGATGTTCTCTGCGGATACCAGTGCCTCTGTCTGAAACAGTAATCAATAATTGTTGCTTTATTTTTTTGCAGGTCATAGTTATGACACTGTTTTTATCAGAAAATTTGATAGCATTACTGATTAAATTTCTGAAAATGGTCTTGAACATGTTTTTATCAACTTCAGCAATAGCATGTTCGTCTTCATAATAGGTGATACTAATTTGCTTTTGTTGAGCGGTATAGTTTAGTTCTGTTTTAACTTCTGTATATATATTTTTGATGGATTCGGCTTTAGGTTCAAAGTGCAAACTGCCTGACTGAGATTTTGCCCATAATAACAAGTCGTCCAAAAGTTCGTAGGTGGTATTTGAAGCTTTTTTTATAGCCAATGCTATTTCCTTAATTTCGTCTTTGGTGAGTTCGTCAATTTCATCCGTTAATATGTTGGATAAGCCTAATAAAGCATTGAATGGGGCTCTTAAGTCATGACCTAAAATCTGCATAAACCGATTTTTGTCTTCATTGAGCTTTAGCAACTCTGACTTTTGAGACTCTATGAGTAGTTCATGTTCTTTTTGCCTACTAATTTCTCTTACGTTTACTAAAACAGACTGTAAAGCATGATTTTTGAGGTAGTTTTGAGCCACGGCTTCTAGCCATACCCAACCTTTTTTGCGGTGTTTATGACGATATTGAACAGTATGCCTTTTGGTATCGTCTGCCAATATATTTTTAAACACTTCATTTACTCTAGGTAAGTCATCAGGATGCAATAATTCTGCAAATGGTCTTAAATTACTTTCTGCATTGGGGTCGGTCACGTCCTCAACAGAATTACTAACAAATGTTTGAGTTCCATTTTCATCCAATAAGACAAAGGTATCATTTGAGTTATTAATCATGAGTTTAAATCGCTCACCCTGTTTTTTTATGGTTTGTTCCGCTTTTTTTAGTTTGGAAATATCTGTGGAAATATTTGCGGTTGCCAGAAGTCTGTTGTTGTCATCATAAACAGGAAACTTGGAAGTTACTACATTTTTTGTTGATTTGTCTGGGTAAACAAAAACTTCCTCTCTAATAATCTGGTCTCCTTTTTTAAGTAGTTGCGCTTTTCTTTCATCTGCCATATAACTTTTTACAGGGTCTTGATCTTCAGGAATATGAAATATTTCGGCATCTGTTTTTCCAATCATGTCTTCAGGCCTCTTCCCGAGCGCATTGGCAAAACTTTTGTTGGCTGCAATAATTCTTAAATTCAAATCTTTTATACAACAAAAATTCTCTGTATTTTCAATTATAGCAGATAGATAACTTCGCTGTTTTTCTATTTCGTTCTGTTCAATTTCGATTTGAGAAATAGACTTTTGTAGTTCAAATTTTTTATTTTCAGACTCATTTTCTTTAAACAATTTCTCAATCGAGTAATAAAGGTTATCTGGTTCTGAAACTCCTTCTTTCTTCAAAAGCGCTTCAACTCTAGATTTTAATACAGAATATTTGTCAACAATTTTCATGGTAGTTTGTAAAAAACTAATTGTATGTGGTTAGGTATTGAAATAATAGTTGAATTTTAGTAATTCATTTTCTGATTAAAATTACAAAAAACCATTTACTTAATCTAAATATTTTAAAATAGATTTTGAAAGCCTTCTTGCATACAATAAACGAAGAAGGCAATTTAAAATAAGAATAGAATATATGATGCCAATCAGATACTATTTTGAACTGCACTGCTTGTCTGTGTAGTTTGATTTTGTATTGAAGGCAATAGTCATTTTTTTAGTTAACGAAAAAGCGTCCTATCAATTTCAAATTAATATTTTTACCAAAAAATAGTTTTGATGAAAAAGAATCTCGCTTTAGGTTTAATCATTTTGGTGTTGGCATGTAAAACAGATAAAAATAGTACATCAAATAGCAGTACACTTAATTCAACGGTTTTTGATGAATTACCTTTTGAACTTACACCAATTCAGCATGCGACTTTTGTGATGGAATGGGGCAAAGAAGTGGTTTATGTCGATCCAACAGGCGGTAAAGATAGTTTTGAAGGCAAACCAGATCCGACATTGATTTTGGTGACCGATATTCATGGCGATCATTTTGATTTAGAAACCCTTAGTCAGCTTTCTATGAAAGCGCATTTGGTTGCACCTGAGGCTGTTTACGCAAAAATGCCAGAAGACCTAAGAAACCGAACAAAGTTATTGAGCAATGGGCAAAACATTGCTTTTCATGGGTTTGATATTAAGGCTATTCCAATGTATAATACCACACAAGACCGCTTAAAATATCATGTGAGAGGCAGAGGCAACGGCTATGTATTGACCAAAGACGACGTTTCGGTTTACATAAGTGGTGATACCGAAGATATTCCAGAAATGCGTCAACTTAAAGATATAGATGTAGCCTTGGTTTGCATGAATCTGCCCTATACCATGAGTCCTGAAGCTGCGGCAGATGCCACTTTAGATTTTAAACCAAGCATCGTTATTCCTTATCACTACAGAGGAAAGAAGAACAAAGAGACGCACTATTTTGATGTCAACATGTTTAAGGAAATCGTCGTGACAGGTAATCAAGATATTCAAGTTGAATTACTTGATTGGTATCCAAATACATCCAAATAATTGTCATCTAAGATTTAAAGGATTTCAACTTAATCATTTTTTTCATTGGAAAGAATGGTTTAACAATTTGATGAATTAAATGTTGATTGACTGCTGTTGAAATTTGAAATTATTCTGTGTATGATTCGTTTTATTATTTGAATAAAATATGGATTATATTATTGTATTTCAATGTATTAAGTGAAATTCTATAATGGTTTAATATATTTTAGCCCCCAATAAGTTCGGAGTGATATTTTAACTATCAAAAATATTTTTTATAACTTCCAAAGATTTTGGTTTACGAAAGGATTCGATTTGAAATTTGTAATACGACATGACGACTTCTAATAGTTTTAGCCGAGTTGTTTTCGGTAATACGTAATTTTGAAAGTCTTCGAGACTTTGAGCAATAAGTTTTTGGAAAATAGAGGAGAAGTCTTGGTTTAGGCAAAATTTACTTTCAAAAGCTTCAAAATATCCTTCTTGAATATTAAAATACCTTTCATGTTCATGATGATTATATTGCGGATAAAATCCTAAATGCAGCGTCAATTTTACCAAAAAAGACAAATGGAAATTAGCATAATTTTCAGCCTTTTCGAGCCATAAAATGTATTTTTTTATAAAATTGAATAAATCTTCATTTTTTTCCTCTTCATAAATGACAATGTTCAAAATTTCTGCAAGAAACATTGCCAAAGTAGCTTTATAGACATTGGTTTGAAGATTATTAAGCGGATTGGAAACTTGTATGTCTTTAAAGTAATTCAGTTGGCCTTTGGTATTAACCCGTGTTTCAATATGCAAAAGGCTAAAGGTTTGGAATAAGGAAGCTTTGAGTTTTCCTTTTTTGGATTTTAAAACCCCTTTTACCATAAAGCTCAAAAGGCCATTCGATTGGGTGTAGCATTTTACAATTAGGTCAGCTTCGTTATACCGAATGCTAGATAAGACAATGGCTTCAGTTTTAACATACATTACCTGATAATCATAATTTTACTCACTTGAGTTTCTAACTGATCGTCGCTTGTAATCAGCACTAGATAAACGCCAGAGGCGACTTTGTGTTTGCCAAAAGCTCGTGTGTCCCATTGGATACTTCCTCCAGCAGAAAATTCTTCATGAACAAGATTTCCTGTGATGTCGGTTATTTTTACATTGGCATCTTCCGTAAGACCATCAATGGTAACAACGCCATTGTAATTGGGGCGTACCGGATTTGGAAAAACGCGAACATTTTCTAAATCGTCAACAGGAGTGGTAATTCTACTTTGAAAAGACACTAAGCCATTGGCAGTGCCAAAAAATACTTCGCCAGTTTCTCCGCGAATATCAACGCTAATGACGCTATTCGAAGGTAATGGCGAATTGTCTTTATTAAAAATGTTAAGCGTTTCTTGTCCGGTGGAATTGACTTGAAATACACCAGAATCAGAGGTGGAAATCCATACATTGCCAGCGCCATCTACTTTGATATCTGTTATAAACTGCTGAAAAAGTAATTCTTGTGGCACTCCATTTTCTAGAAAAATAATGGGCGAGACATTTAATTGAGCATTGTCATCAAACATGGCTTGTGGGTTAAAACAAACTCTTAACCCTTCTGCCGTGCCAATCCACAGCCTGCCATTGCTGTCAAACTCCAAAGCTGTAATAGCCGGATTGGGGTTAAATACTTCTGGAAAGTCCACACCATCGACATCACTGGCAATTTTGCCAGAATTTCCTGTGCTTGGTTGAAACCCATAAATCCCAAATCTAAACGTTGCCAAGTACACATTGCCTGCATTGTCGGTTGCTATTTTTGCCGAGCTCGTGCCGAAGGGTTCTAAAAATGTATCCGAAACATCGGCAATGCTGATTTGATTGTTGCCAGACAAACGTTTTAATGGGTGCTCGGTAATGGAGTTAGTAAAGTACAAATCACCCTGTGTATTAAACACTGCACCGCCAATTCTGGTGTCACCAGGAATAGGATTGCTGCCATCAAAGGTGTTTTCGATGTTGGAGTTTTCTCCGTCGAATCGTTCAACAACTTCTTCATTTTCCAGTATTAACAAGCCATCGAAATAACTGGATAAGTAAACACGGTTTGGATTGCTTACGTCCACAGTAATATCGGCTATTTCTCTTGTTTCGTCAATATCTTCGAAAGTTAAATTAGACCAGTTTTCGCCAGTAAAATGGCTAACACCTCGACTATTTAAAGGAAATGGATTAAAGAATTGACTGTATTCTCCAAAAGCCAACCAGATTTCATTTTGAAAGGTCGTAATGCTGAAAACACGATTTAAAATTGGCCCGTCAGGACTTATAGGATCAAAGGTTGTACTGTTGAAATTTTCTAATTGAAGCAAGCCTAATTTTTCGTCACCAACGTATAAAATGTCTCCTAAAATTTGAGCACAGTTAAAATTTTTCTCTAGACTCTCAGCTTCTTCATTTACGATGTCGTTTACAAAACCTGCTAAATTTAGATTGTCATCATAGATAGAAATCGAATTTTGAGTCGTGACAACCAAATTGTTTTCGATAGCTTTAAGTTGTCTAATGTTTTCAGGAAATTGGGAGATAAATACCTCGTTAGAGTCCGATACTTCAAACAGAGCATTTGTAGTTTTAGAGCCATAGATTTTGTCATTAAAGGCAACAACACCTGTCCAAGAGCTATTTCCAATGGTTTGCCAACTTTCGAAATCAACAAGATTCGGGTCATCTACATTTGCAGCTCGAATTGAATTTCCGATAGTCGAAGCATAAATTCTAGAGTTCAAAACAGTCGTTTGGGTAACCTTAATTTGATTTCCCGTTTCTCCGATAAAAAACGAATCTCCAAATTCTAAATTTTCAATATTGTATTCTGCAATACCAAAATCTGTAGATATAAAGACTTTGTCCTGAAATTCAAAAAAGTGGTTAATGCCTTTGTTATCAGGAGCAATGGTCAATTTGTTTAGGATATCCACAATTGTGAAAACCTGTCCATTATTACCCATGACAACCTGTAAAAGCCCGCTTTGGTAACCAATTATGGTTAAATCGTAATTTTCAGAATACAACATGGCACTGATTATTTCACCATCCAAACCATTTATGGCATCTACTTTTTCAGACGTATTGGTGTTGGGGTTAAACTCAAAAAAAGCATTTTCGGCAGCAGCGATAAGTCTTCCATTTCCAGAAGAAATGTCCTTGATGTTTAAATACGAAAAATAGCCTGTCCATTGATCAGAAAAATCTTGAGAAAATGAATAGTTGAAAAGCAGAAGGAATAAAATTAGACTGAATTTTTTCATGAAGTTATAACCAAAAAGTAACTCAATTATTGTTAAAAATAAGGCTGTAAATGTAAATAATAAAACTTAAGGAAGCCCAATTTTAAAAAACTCAAGAATAATTATGATTTTTTGTCAAATATTTAAAAATTAACATTTGTGCAATTCATATATTTGCATATCTTTAAAATTTTTAATTTAAATTATTATATTCATAATCATGGATTCAAAAATCGAGGATTTTTTAAATCTCGTAAGAGAAAGAAACGGACATGAGCCAGAGTTCATGCAAGCCGTTGAAGAGGTTGCAGAAACCGTTATTCCGTATATCGTGCAGCACGATATATATCACGGTAAGAATATTCTTTTAAGAATGGTCGAACCTGAACGTGTCATAACTTTTAGAGTATGTTGGATGGATGATTCTGGTGAAATTCAAGTCAATCGAGGTTACCGTATTCAGATGAATTCTGCCATAGGACCTTATAAAGGTGGGCTGCGTTTTCATCCATCTGTAAACATGAGTATTCTTAAATTCTTGGCTTTCGAGCAAGTATTTAAAAACAGTTTGACTACACTTCCAATGGGAGGTGGTAAAGGAGGTGCAGATTTTGATCCTAAAGGAAAAAGTGACAACGAAATTATGAGATTCTGTCACGCATTTATGGGCGAATTATTTAGACATATTGGTAACTATACCGATGTGCCTGCTGGAGACATAGGTGTAGGAGGAAGAGAAATAGGCTTCTTATTTGGTATGTACAAAAAACTGCGTAACGAATTTACAGGTGTCCTGACAGGTAAAGGTCTATCTTGGGGTGGTTCTTTAATTAGACCAGAAGCGACTGGTTATGGCGCTGTTTATTTTGCACAAAATATGCTTTCTACCAAAGATGATAGCATGCAAGGAAAGAGTGTAGTTATTTCTGGTTCGGGTAATGTGGCGCAGTATGCAGCAGAAAAGAGTTTGCAATTAGGTGCTAAAGTGCTTACTTTGTCTGATTCTGGCGGTTATATTTACGACATTGATGGTATTGATGAAGAAAAATTAGCCTTTGTCATGGAATTGAAAAACGTAAAACGCGGACGCATCAAGGAATATGTTGAAAAATATCCAAATGCTAAATATGTTGCTGGCGAAACACCATGGAAAGTTGCTTGCGATGTAGCTTTGCCATGTGCGACTCAAAATGAACTAAATGGCGATGATGCTAAAGCACTTATAGCTAATGGTTGTTTTTGTGTAAGCGAAGGAGCTAATATGCCTTCGACAAAGGAAGCTATTGCCTTATTCCATGCAGCGAAAATCTTATTCGCGCCTGGTAAAGCATCTAATGCTGGTGGCGTTGCTACTTCTGGATTGGAAATGACACAGAACTCCTTACGTTTCAAATGGACAAGAGAGGAAGTGGATAATAAGTTGAAAGAAATAATGAAAGACATCCATGCGTCATGTATCGAATATGGTACTGAAGAGGACGGGTATGTCGACTATGTTAAAGGTGCCAACATTGCTGGATTTGTGAAAGTTGCAGATGCTATGCTAGCTCAAGGCATAGTGTAAATTATATACAGATATGTATAAAAAAAGGGTTGAGGTATTCAACCCTTTTTTTATGCCAATTCTTCTCTTTTTTTCAGTATTTGATAAAGCCAAATCAATAAAATAATACCGAGTAAACCGAGCACCGACATGATATACCAAGTGTTTTCGTAGCCCATGTTGTCAATAAGTCTAAGCCCAAAAGTATGTCCGAAAACATGAGCAATTGAAAAAGACATGACATACATCCCAAGG
This sequence comes from Bacteroidia bacterium, assembly GCA_030429455.1. Taxonomy (GTDB): domain Bacteria; phylum Bacteroidota; class Bacteroidia; order Flavobacteriales; family Flavobacteriaceae; genus Psychroflexus. The sequence goes on from JAUIFC010000086.1 coordinate 12,577, forward strand.
TATTGGCCTTTTAAACCACGTTTGGACCTTTCCATGGCAAAAGCATTGGAAAAAGGAAAACCAATCATTTCGCCAATCGTCATAAACAAAATTCCAACAAGTACTAGTCCAATCCAATAGCCAGCATTAAGGACTATGAAACTGATAACCGTCAATATTAAACCAAATAGGCTTAATCCAATTTTCGTGTATTTGCTGTTTTCTAACCAGTTTGTAAGCGGCATTTCAAATACAAAAATCAAGAATCCATTTAAGCCTAGAAGCAAGCCGATTTCAAATTCCTCCAAATAGTAGAAGTTTCTGTAATACAACGGCATGGTCGAAAAATATTGAATGAAAATAAACGAAAAGATAATCATGGCTAAGAAGAAAATCCAGTAAGGTCGGTCACGATAAGGCGAAAGAGGATTTTCAACTTTTTCGTCGTCAAGTGGTTTTGCCACTTTTGGATTCAGCACTTTGATCATGAGTAATGTTGCTAACACGCAAGTGACGCCATCAATCCAAAAAAGTCCGCTATAACCAAAATGCGCAATAATAAAACCACCAATTGCTGGTCCACCTGAATACCCTAAATTGATGGCAAGCCTAATTAACGTTACAGACCGTGTTTTGTTTTCTGCCTTGCTGTAAGCACTCATTGCGACAAACATGGCAGGTCTAAAGGTGTCTGCAACGACCATAACTAAAAATATTCCTATGCATGTTTGCGTAAATGTTTCAGCCATTTGTATGAGAACAAACAAAACTCCAGTACTTAAAAGACTGCGCACCATGACTTTGTAAAAACCAATGCGGTCGGTTAACTTGCCGCCAATCCATGTCCCCACAACTGAGCCCAACCCGAATGCTGCCATAACCCAACCAACTTCATCTAAAGAAAAATCTAAATCCTCAGTAAGATAAAGGGACAAAAATGGAATAACCATTGTACCAGAACGATTTATAAAAGTGATAAGCGCCAACCACCAGACTTCTCGAGATAAACCTTTAAAAGTGTCAATATATTGATTAACTATACGTGTCATTATGCGTTGAAAAATACTAAAAAAGATTAAAGTATATAACCAAATCACTTTAATCAAAGAAAAATCTAACTCAGATGCGTTGATTTGGGTTTATAAAATTCTTCAGTAGTATAAAATTACAACCAATTTTATTTTAAAAATATTCATTGTTTTAGAATAGAATATTGCCTACTCTTAATGTATTATCAAAACTAAAAACTTAGAATTCGGATTTAAACTATTCCCATTTTTTTAAGCAAAAAAGAAGCATTCATATTTTGACAAATGCCGTCCTTTAGTTTGTAATCAAAATGAAGTTCGTCATCAATAATTTCGGCATCGAAATAATAATTTTTCACAGAAGATAATGATTCTTCAAGGGTGCAAAGGCTTAAATCGTGTGTGGCGATAATTCCGCTGCTTTTAGATTTTACCAATTTTTCTACAAATTGTTTAGAGCCTTTCGCTTTGTCATGAGAGTTTGTTCCTTTTAAAATTTCATCCAAAACAATAAAATAAGTATCCTTTGAAATATAATCGATAATGACCTTTAATCTTGAAAGTTCTGAATAGAAATAGGAAGCTTCGTCGCTTAAAGAGTCAGTCGTTCGCATGCTCGTGATCAGTTTAATAGGCTTGTAAGTGCAATTGGTGGCACAAACGGGCAAACCGCAATTGGCCATGACAATCATAAGTGATACTGTTCTAAGAAAGGTACTTTTTCCTGCCATATTCGCCCCAGTTATGATCAAAAAGTCTTCTGCTTTGATATCAAAACTATTTCGGATAACAAGGTCATTCGAGATTAGTGGATGCGCTGCTTTTGTCAATCGATGATATGGTTTTGAGTCGTGTCGATAGCAGGAAAAGTGTAGTCTTGTTGGTTGAAAGCAAGATTTGCCAAAGAGTTTTGAGCATCGAAAAAGTCTATGACTCTAAACCATTCATTGATTTGATTTTTGTTATTGCTAAGCCAAGACTCAATTTTAAAAGCTTGTCTAAGGTCCCAAAGGCTAAATGCATTTAGGACAAAGCCGACTAATAGGTTTTGGCGTTGCTCTAAAGCATCAATATATCTGGAAAATTCTTTTATCGCTTCCGAAGCATTTCTTGAATCAGCTTTTAAAATGTTTTGCTTTTCAGCTAATACTTTGGAAGAAAACTCTTCGTTCTCAACAGCTTCGATGAGGCGTTGGTATTGCCTAAATGTTTCTTGTGCCTGAGCAGTAATTCTAGAAAGGCGATTGATTTTTTTTAAATAAATCCCTGTAATTCCTAATCCTAGAAATACCCATAAAAGAAATTGCTTAGTGTTTATGTATTCAAATCCATAGGCGAAAATGACGCCCAAGGACAAAACTGAAAAAATAATACCAACAGGTTTTAACCATTTTGGAATGAAATTTTTATGGTTTTCTAAATTATAAATCATGCCTTGCACAAGGCTTTGATCTTCTAGCATGAGTGCCTCGGCAGTAAAGTTTTGCCTAAAATCAATTTTAGTACTTAGTTCTTTTACACTGTTTTGTTTTTCTGTTATAGAAGAAGTGTCGTTACTTTTAAGGATTTGTGCTAAAAGTTTTTCGCCAGTAATAGTCCCTGTTCTGTTTAAAAATTGAAAAAAAGATTTTTCTCCAAAAAGATCGATATCCTCAGAAAATTCGTGGCTACCATCCTTATAAACTTCTCCATTTTTGAACATTTGCTTTTCACCTTTCAAAAAATTTATTTCATTTTCATTTATTTTGATCAGTATTTTAAACTTATCCTTTAAGCGTTTTAAAGCTAAATGTTTCTTTACCAAAAATGAAAACACAACAACAAAGGCTATAAAAATACTGATGCTTATACTGGATTTGCTCCAAAACATATAAACGCCAAATGAAGATACGGCGAAAACTACTAATCTTAATATGCTGAATTGTAGTAATTTAGTTTTTTGTTCTTTAAGGTTGGCAGAGAATTGTTCTATTCTTTTTTTATAAATGCTTTCAGGTTTCAATCGCTGAGGTTTTTTGGTTTTAAAATTAGTTTAATTTATAGGTTGGGCAACA
>JAUIFC010000087.1 GCA_030429455.1 Bacteroidia bacterium
GTTATGGTCTTTCTTCAATTCTTCCGAGTAGGGCGATGACGCAGATATCATACAAAGGCCAAGTTCGATGTCAATATTTTCTGTCTTTGCTGTATCTATTTTAGAAAGACATTCACATGATTTTTGGATGATGTCATCCATATAATCTTGCGAAAATGACAAAAAGGGTAGAAGAAGGAACAGACAAAAACTAAATCTTGTGTTCATGATAGCAAATATTAAAATTATAGATGATTCTAATTTAGACATTTTATTCTAAATTACAGAATAAATTCTCAACATAATATCTTAAATCTAATCGCATCGCCAGTCGTTTTTTGAGCGAGTCTATTAATGGAAGCCTCCGACAGTTGAAGAACTCTAGGATAACCACCTGTCACTTGGCAATCTCTCATCAATACGATTAGTTTTCCAGAAGGTGTAAGCTGCACCGTTCCAGGCAATACCGCAGAGGTCAACATAGAAGGGAGTTGATTTTCAAGGGTTTCCTCCAGTTGATAGCCCATGCGATTGTTGTTGAATGAAATTTTATACAAGCTATTGCCAAGTGCTTTCTTTTGAAACTCATTCAGGGCATTATATTCAGGGCCTTTGAAACAATTGATTTTTGTTGAAGAAAAGTGTTCGGGATCTATTTTTACCTTAGATTTTGTTTGAACCATTTTACTTTGCTCTGAAGATATTTCCAATATTGAACCTTTTGTTAAGAATTCCCAAGAAGTGATGCCTTTGTACTGACTTCTACTCTTTAGGATTTTTTCTGTTTGAAATCCTCCTTTGACGGCCAAATATGTTCGTACGCCAAACCTTTGTTTTCCAAAAGATAGTATGGTGCCTTTTTCAACTTGAATGACGGAGTTAAGACTTGCTTTCGTGTTATTTATTATTGCTGAAAAATCTGCTCCTGTGATGCATATTTTACATGTCTCTAAGAATTCCAATTTACAACCTCCAAACGTAATTTCCAGAACTGCATCATCTGAATGATTGTTTAATAGCTTGTTGGCCAATTGACTAGAGTATAAATCCATAGCTCCAGATTTTGGAACACCAATATGTGAAAATCCTTTTCTGCCAGTATCTTGAACAGATAGTCCAAATTGAGAATGCAATACCTTAATCATAAACCCTTTTGGAACTAAGAATGTAAGTATTTGATTTTACTTTTTTATTTATATCATAAAATTCATCTTTTGAAATTGGCAAAAATTGAATTTTATCGCCTGCTTGAGCAAAACAAGGTTTAGCTAAATTGACATTGAAAAATGACACTGGCGACCTGCCAATTAAGTTCCATCCGCCAGCTGATTCCGAAGGATAAACACCTGTTTGGGAACCACCAATTCCAACAGAACCTTTAGGCACTTTCAATCTTGGGTTTTCTTTTCTTGAGATGTGTAACTTTTGGTTCAATCCTCCTAAATACATGAATCCTGGCAGAAAACCTATAAAGAAAACAGTGTAAATCGATTGAGAATGTAGGGAAATGATTTCATCTTTTGATAATTGTAATTTGATGGATAATTCTTCTAAGTCTATTCCAAATTCTTCATCATAACACACAGGAATATTCCAAATTTTAAGTTTAGAAATAGATGGATTTATAATCTTACTATCAATCAATTGGATTTCAGAAATTTGCTTTGTAAAATCTTCAATAAATTCATTGAAAATTATAGACAAAGAATTATAACCGACAATAAAATCCTGAATTTGGTCGCCTTTCAATTGAACAATACCATCTTTGAGTTTTAATATTTCTGCAAGTATATTTTTATCGATTAAGGCTGGCCATTCAATTAAAATTGTACGTTCTCCAAAAGCTTTGTATGTCAAATTTTTATTCAATGGAAATTCCCTTTAGCTTTAAAGTGTGGTGTAAAAGTTTTACGATTTCAACTGCTTTTTGGTTGTCCCCATGTACGCAACAAGTTTCAGCTTTGATTGGAATTTGTTTTCCGGAAATTGAAGTAACCTTTTGATTTTCAATAATATTAAAAACATGATTCACAAGCTTATGTACGTCAGTAATTACGGCATTTTTTTTAGAACGAGGAACAAGAGATAAATTATCTTGGTAATTGCGATCTGCAAAAACTTCGTACACAACTTTAAGTTTGTTTTGCAAAGCTATATATTCAATTATAGAATGGCAAGGCACATACAATTTGGCATTGGGAACAGTTTTTAAAACGGCATTGACAATGACTTGCGCAATGGCTTTATTTGTAACCGAAATATTATACAAAGCACCATGAACTTTGATATGTTGTAAAGAATTTCCGGTCAAACTTTTAGTAGTTTTTTCGAGCAAAAGGATCTGTTGTATTAGAGAGGATTCCAGTTGATCTAAAGGCATATCAATGACTTTTCTTCCAAAATTTTCTCGATCAGGATAGGAGGGATGCGCTCCTATTTTGACGTGATGTTTATTCGCTAAAAGAATAACTTCTTTAACGATATCCATCGATCCAGCATGAGCACCACAGGCTATGTTGCAAGATGAAATAAAAGGCATCAGTTCAGTTTCGTTACCTACACCTTCGCCAACATCACAATTTAAGTCGATACTTTTTTTCATAACAAATTGAAAACAGACAGAATACTTTTGATGCCTAAAAATAAGGTAAACGCTAAAATAATAATCCCAATTCCATTCTGAATGCGTGTATTTGTTTGAGTGCCTAAAACATTTCTTTTATTCATGACCCAAATCAAAATACCCACAACCACAGGTAAAAGAACGCCATTGGCAATTTGAGCAAACTTGATGATTTCGATGGGTTTGAAACCTACGGCAGAAAAAACAATCCCTAAAACTAAAATTAACATCCAAACACCACGGAATTTTGTCGATTTTAAATTGTTATTCCAACCTAAACATCCTCTTGCCACATAAGCTGCAGCCAAAGGCGCAGTAATGGCAGATGTAATTCCTGCAGCAAATAGGCCTACGGCTAAAAAGTATTTGGCAAATTCTCCAAACAAAGGCTCAAGACCTTTTGCCAATTCGGCAGCATTGGAAATTTCATTTGACGAAATTGAAACAGCAGAAATCATAATCGCCATGGAGACCAAACCTCCTAAAGCTATGGAAATTATAGTGTCTTTTCTAGCCCAAGCTAAGTCTTCTTTGCTTTTCCATTTTTCCTTAACCAAGGAAGCGTGAAGAAACAAATTATATGGAACAACAGTTGTTCCGATTAAGCCAATGATGGTTAATGTGCTTTTTTCTGGAAATTGTGGAATAAACAGTCCTTTTAAAATTTCAATTACATTTGGTTTGGTAATAATAGCGGTGAGTATGAAGGAAATACTCATTAGAATGACTAAACTGACCAAAACTTTTTCAAGAAATTTATAGCTTCCATAATACAAAATAAAGAACGCAACGCCTCCAATAAAAAAGCTGTAAGCATTAAAGTTCACCTTGCTTACGGTGAAGTCAAGTTTTCCAAAAACGGTTTCCAGTCCTAATATGCCACCGCTTAAATTGCCTGCTTCGTAAGCCGCATTTCCTACCACAATGGCCGATAAAATTAGGAGTACGACAAACGACTTTACAAACGGGTGTGACAACTGAGCTCTTATGACTTCCGATAAGCCCTTTTGAGCGTAAACTCCCAATCGTGCTGTAAACTCTTGTAAGAAAAGGGTTGCAAGAGTTGAAAGCAACATTGCCCATAGCAATTGGTATCCAAAACCAACACCGGCTAGCGTACAAAGCGTAACCGTTCCAGGGCCAATAAATGCCGCTGCCACAAGCGTTCCTGGGCCAATGTTTTTAAACCATTTTAGCATGTAGAGAGTTGAATATGAGCATAATGAAAGATGAATAAACTATTTTAGTCCACCATCAATTTAGTGGTGTATTTATGTTCTTTAGATAAGGCTTCGATGATATAAATTCCTTTGTTTAAAGTTTCAATATTTAATTGATTGGCCTTAATGTTTTCTTTTAAAATTAATCTTCCGTCTAAGTCATAAATTACAATTTTTCTGTAAATTTAATAGTTTAAAGCATTTTTAATCGAAAGCTCGGTATAATTTGTTTAAAAATATTTTATCAGATGGACTAACTTGTTCACTATTCTTTTCATTGAAAAAACACTAATTTTTTTAGAAGCCATTTGTCATTAAATGAATTATAAGTTGTAATTTTATAAATGTTAACTAAATATAATATATAATGAAAAAAGTAGTTTTTCTTTTTGTACTAATGCTAGGCGTTAGTCAATTAACTCAAGCGCAAATAGATTTTGGAATCAAAGGTGGATTGAATTACAGTAACACTGGAGATTTATCAGCTTCGGCGGAAAATCTAGTGGAAGGTGCAGATGCAAGTTCTGGATACCATGCAGGTATTTGGTTTAGAGTTAAGTTTTTAGGTCTTTATGTAAGACCAGAAATTATGTATACCGATATTAATAGTGAATATGCAGCTGACGGTGTTGTAGCTGATTATGGCTTTAGCAAAATTGATGTTCCTGTTTTATTAGGTACAAAAATTTTGGGTTTTGGTACTATTTTTATAGGTCCCGCTTTTCAATACATCATTGAAGATGATTTGACACTAGATGACATTTCCACAGACGACTTTGATAAATTTTCCCTTGGTATGCAACTCGGTTTTGGAGTAGAGTTTGGTCGTATAGGTCTAGATGTAAGGTGGGAGCGAGGTTTGTCTAATTCTGAAGCAGATTTTGTAGGAGACATTGGAAACTTTAATATAGATAACAGGACTAATCAAATCATTTTTGGTGCTTCTATAAGATTATTCTAGATTCTAAATAAACGCATTGCAAACTCTCTAAATCTTTTGGTTTAGGGAGTTTTTTTATGCAATGTGCTAGATAAAATAATGATTGTAAAAATGAAATAGAAAAGTCTTTTAGTTTGTGACCTGTAAATGAAAAAGCTCTTTGCATTATTATACAAAGAGCTTTTTAAATATATAAGGTTCAGTTTAAATTTATATTTCCTGACCTTTCAACATTTTGTTCCAATATAGATAAGGAAGCATAATTTTCTTAAACATATATAATCTCCAATGCTCTTTGTCGCTAGAGAATACAAACATTCGTTTCAGTTTTGGGTCTGGTGTAAAATTACTTTGGTAATCAAATTCTGCCAATGTCATTTTACCATAACCAGTCACAAGAGGACAGCTTGAGTAACCATTGTAATTCCGGTTGGTTGCTTTTTGGTGTTTAATCAATTTTAAAATATTATCTACAACAACAGGCGATTGTTTTCTAATGGCAGCACCTGTTTTGGCTGTCGGCAATGCTGCAACATCACCAAGACCAAAAATATTAGGATAAGTATTGTGCTGTAATGAATGGATGTCTACGTCCAACCATCCTGATGCATTTACAAGAGTTGAGTTTCTTACAAATTCTGGAGCAGCCTGAGGTGGTGCTAGATGGAGCATGTCAAATGGCATTTCGATAACTTCGTCAATAACAGGAGACGATTTTTCTCCTAAGATGTTATTTTCGTTAACAAAACATTTGTTTTCGTTTGGGTCTGTGTGTTTAAAGTAAATGATTTTTTTGTCGGCGTCAATTTTTATTGGAGAGTAAAATGGTTTAAAGTGAATACCATAACGTCCAATGACCTTCATTAACGTTTCTCTTATAGGTTTGACGCCAAAAATAACACTACCAGGTGTTGCGAAGACAACATTTGTTTTGTCGTGTAGGCCGTGTTTATTGAAATAATCTGCCGCTAAATAGGCTATTTTTTGAGGCGCACCACCGCATTTGATTGGCGTAGTAGGTTGTGTAAAAACAGCATTTCCTCCTTTGAAATTTCGCAATACTTCCCAAGTGTGTTCAGGGTTTATATAATTGCTACAGGCCACACCTTTTTCAAGAGCTTCTGGTAAACCTTCTATGAGATGTGGAGCCATGACCAAACCTGGCGCTACAACCAGATAGTCATAGGAGATATCTCCATTAAACTTTGTTCCGACACTATTATTATCAGGGTCGAATCCAGTCGCATAGTCTTGTATCCATGTTACATTTTTTGGCATGACGTCGTCCATGCGTTTTTCAGTTTTTTTAAAGCTGTAATCTCCAGCACCTACTAAGGTCCAAGCGGGTTGATAATAGTGTTTCTCGGAAGGTTCTATTATTGCTACATCAAGACTCTTATTTTTTTTAAGCAATCGTGCCGCAGTCATAATTCCACCAGTTCCTCCACCTATTATCAAAATTTGATGATGTTTACTCATTTTAGTGAAATTTTTAGTTTGCTAAAAATAGAATGCGCAATCGTTTTCTTCAGTAACTCATGTTACACAACTCTTAAATATATACTAAATAGGTCAATAAGCCATATATCTAGTCCATTAATCACAAGATTATTCTTTTTCAGTAGCAAGCTAGTTGGTGTATAGTAAGATTTCTAAAGGCTATTTATTCAATACTAAATTCGTTTTCAACTCAAATTCCGATGTTTCTTTTGGGATAAAGTATTCTTAATGATTTGCAAACTCTTATGCGTTTTGGACGTTGCTGTTATGCTACTGGTACAATATCTTTAAACAAATAACCTGATTTTAGAATAAGCATAGGTTATTTTCGGCCTAGGAGATATTTTTTATTAAAGCCAAAGAAACATTTTAAAATAACAGAAATTTTCTAACAAATCATCTAAGAAGAATACCAATGTTACCTCATGTAAGTAGTGAAGCTAGGAATTATCTTGTTAAAATAATTACACCTAGAATGATAATGATTATTCCAACAACTTTGGTATAAGTAATCGGTTCATTCAAAAATAGATAGCCTATAAATAAGGTAAAAATATAACCTAAACTGACCAACGGATAGGCTTTACTGAGTTCCATTTTGGAGAGAACATAAAACCACAAAATAAAACTAAATGCATAGCAAAGTAATCCTGCTAAAAGATTAGGGTTTATTAAAGCGTATTTAATGACATGAGTAAGGTCTTTTGATTTATCAGAAATGGCATTTACACCAATTTTAAACAAATATTGAGCTAATGCTCCAAGTATGATACTGATTAGCGCTGCAATGTACTGCATGTTATTTAAATTTATTATAGAACCCGCTTTCGGATATTTCTATGAGTTCTTTATCCCCACGACTATCACCATAAGCTACTAGCGTATATTCATTTCTATTGGGAAATGCTTGCAAAAGGCGATTAACTTTTTCCTGTCCAAAACAATTTTTTGATAGAAATTTTCCTGTTAGCAAACCTTTTTTGTCTTGTTCAATTTTTGTTGCAAGCACAACATCAATTCCAACCTTTTTTGCCCATGGCTTAATCCAATTTTCTATGGATGCACTTATTATGACTACTCTATCGCCGTTATTTTTGTGCTGTTTTATTGCTTCTATTGCTTTTGGACGGAGGATTTTATCTATTTCCGAACCAAATATGCGGCCCCAATCATTGAATTTTTCAAGAGGAATTCCTCTATAAAAAAAAGAAAACAAGTCCTGTTTAGCTTTCCAATTTGGATATAATTTCAATTTCATTAATAGGAGTAACGGCGAAAAAAGCAAAAAACCCATAAAAAACAGCCACCTGCCTTTAGTGAATTTAATAAATACGAGTAAGGTATCTTTAAAAGTAATTGTGCCATCAAAATCGAAAACAGCAATTAATTCTTTTTTCATGTATAAATAATAATTAGGAAGGCAACTATCCACCCAACAATGCAACCCTGTATAAAACGGTCATTTAATAGGACTTTTGTTGGGTTTCCGCCTTTTAAATCCACAATCGTAACTTGCAAATAACGTATAATTCCAGACAAAACAAAAAAAGCGGTAACATATACATATTTTGACTGAAATTGTTCGAAAACACTGGGCGACGTAGTGTACATAATATAAGAAACAATAACTATACTTGAAGTTACAGTAACCGCCTGATTTAGGAAAGCTATATTATAGCGATGAGTGTTTCTGCGAGGCTTAACACCTGTAGCTTCAAATAAAAGTACATCATCACGGCGTTTAGCAAAAGCCAGAAATAGTGCAATTAAAAAAGTCATCATTATAATCCATTCCGAAAGCAATATTTCTATTGTTGCTCCACCAACCAATACTCTTAATACAAATCCAAACGAAATAATTATCACGTCAATAATTGGATAATGCTTCAATTTTAAAGTATAGGAAACATTCATAATGCAATATGCTCCTATCATTGTCATTATAATATATCGCTGATCATTAGATAGAAACATAAGAATTAAAAATGATAAGCTAAGGAAAAAAAGCATAATAAAATAAGCTGTTCTAATCGAAACCTTTTTTGAAGCAATTGGGCGTTTGCATTTTTTAGGATGTCGACGGTCCACCTCGACATCGTAAATGTCATTGAAGCAATAAACTGAGCTAGCTGCTGCTGAAAATGCAAGGAATGAAACAATACATTGCAGAAACAAGTCGAGTTTTAATAGTTGTCCACTAAAAAATATTGGTAAAAAAACAAATGTATTTTTTGCCCACTGTTCGGGTCTAAGAAGTTGAACTATTGGTTTGATCTTCATATTCTTACTGCTTTAATAAATCTTTTAGTATGACGAATGGTTCTGATATAAAGGATAATGTATTATAAAGCATGGTACTCTCATAATATGATTCAATTTTAAAACCATAGTAAGAAACCCCGATAAATAGCATTAAAAAAACAAGAGTAGTTTTTGTGGGACGCAATATGTTGGATAAAAATGTATTGACGTTTTCAACCCATTTAAGACCTATTTTAGGAAAAAGGTTTTCAATTTTATGCTTTGGAATAAGTAAGAAAATTGTGAAGGAACTTGCTATCCAATAAAAGTTTATGCGGATATAATCTATAGACAGTACAAGAAGAACCGGAAGTAAACAAATAAACTGGAAAATAAGAATTGATGATAAGATTGTTTTGTCATTATTGGTGAAGCTTTTTTCATTCCTTCTAAATACCAACAGAACATTTGTCGAGATGTAATAGATCACTGAATAAATAATTGGCCATACCCAAAATGACCAAATGTTATGGTCTACAGAAAAGAAATTTCGTAAAAAATGATACTTCATGGCATAGGAAGAAGTCCATCCAAGGGCTTTAACAGACTTTCCAATTTCTGACGTTTCGTGATTAAAATAAGGGAGCCACGAATTCCAAATCACTTGTGCGGTTTCTTCATTTCCATGAAATAATACTGTAATCAAAAAAACAAAAATAATAGGAGCTAAGCTAGCTAATGACAACAAAACGGAAACCAAATATCCTTTATCTTTATATTGGTTGAGAAATAACAAAAACAAAATTGGGACAGAAAAAAACACAAAAACTTCGTGACATAAAATAATAAATATCCCTAAAAGGTTGATTAATAGTGTTTTTGATAAAATTGATAAATGTGTTTTACCGTACAACCATATGACGGGTATAAAAAAACAGAAAAGAAGGTAATCTTTTCTAATCCAATAATCTGATAAAATACCGGCGCTAAGAAAAAAACATAAGGGTAGGATATACAACGAAAATCCTTTCTTTAAAAACGCCTTGAAAAAGAAAAGGCTAACAAGACTAACGCTTGCAAGACAAATAATTTTAATGGTCCACAGTACATCTAAATCAAAATTTTGAACTATAAAGTACAATAATTCTCCGCTTAATCCTCTACGCACAAATCCATCTTGATAGTTGATTAAAAATTCAGATATCTGCCAACTTTCGTACTCAAAAGTAGAAAAGAATGATACAATAAAATGCCTTAACAACGACAATAAAAACAATACAAAAGCAATATCTAGTATTATTTGCTTTTGATCATTTCTAATAATATAAGCTTGTAATTTTTTTTTCATATATTCTCTTATTTAAAAGACAATTTTAAGATGTACTTTTTACACTTATTTGCAGTCAGAAATTTGAATCAAAAGTAACTTAAAAACAGAACAATCTGCTATCAGAATAAAATTTAAGCTTAATAAAGTTGGTTAGTTGAATTACTATATATCGTTTTTAGATATTCTTTAAAACATCATATTTCGGGTAAAAATCAACTATTAAAAATGAAATTAGGCTGTTTTGCCTTTTAAAACTAAAATTTTAACATTTTACGTTTACGGATAGTGTTATAATTCAGTCTATTTTTTTGGTTTTATGGCATTCACAGATGATTGTTTATGCTTTTTGCATCCTTAATCAAGGTGTTATGCAAACAAAGCATCTTTGTTTGCAATGCTTTTGTAATCAAACAAAGTTTAAGGGAAGAGGTCTCAGAAAATCAGAATAAGAGTTATCATAACTCAATACATTATTTTGAGCCAAGCCGTTTCGAGCAATTGCTATTTTAAGTATTAAAGGACTACAAAAACGACAGACAAGATGGCCAAAAGGAAAATAACAACCTAAAACCTTAAAAATAGGAGTTACAGATTATTATTTATTATTCCAATGAGGTTGTCTGCGGGAACTACTCCAGATTGCCTCCATTTTATGTCACCGCTTTTAAAAAGCATAAGCGTTGGCACGCCTCGAATACTATATTTTGCAGCAAGATTTTGATTTTTATCAACATCATTTATTTTATGATAGCTACCTTGTCGCCAAGACTGTCTTTCACTTCTTTCAAAATTGGAGGCATCATTTTACATGGGCCGCACCATTCTGCAAAAAAATCGATTAAAACAGGTTTTTCTTGTTGAATTAATTCTGAAAATTTACTCATTATTTGTGTTTTTTAAACGAAATACTCCAAATACCTCTTACTTGATTAACATCATAACCCATTGCTACATCATCAGGGTACAAGCTTGTGATAGAGGCTAAAACATCTGGTTTTATATCAGATGATTTTCCATGACATTGTAGACACATAGAATTGGTAAGTATCGGATAGTAAAAATTTTTCTCTCCTCTAAACCTTTCGACTATGGGTTTTATATCTTGGTTGTTCGCTACAGCATTTTTGAAAAATTCAATTTTTTCAAGTTCATCTGCGCTAGCTTTATTGGATGGGTTTCTAGGTTTGTCGCTTACGCGTTTTATTTTAGCATCAAAATGGTTTGCCATGCTGTCTGTCAGTGGATACGCTTTTTCATTACAAAATTTCATGGCTTCTACAGTTCCTTCTTTTTGGATGGTTCCCATTAAATTTTTCCCTAACACTTTTTTAGTTTCTACAGCATACATCAAACCTATATTCTCTGGTCCTCTAGGATGGTTAGAAGACACTTTCTTACCTTGATTTCTGTAGCCTTTGCCATGTTTCCCTCTGCCTTCACCTTCACCTTCATGATGTTTCTTAAAATGTTCTTCAAACCATTCTGGTTCTTCAATTTCATAATCGAAAAGGTACTCAGCAATTTTATCGATGTCTTCTTTTTTGTAAGGCTGATAAGGCATTACCCCAAATCTATCTACAGCACCTCTTAACTTCGCCTTATCTTTTGTTGGGTTATTCAAAAAGTCCCATAAGTCTTTGCTAAATTCCTCTTTAGTGGTTTGTTCTCCAATATAGTGTGCTTTTATGGCTACCATTGGTGGTCCAATTCTGCCTTCCATTTCTGGCGCAGAAGGGCTATGGCATATGTAACATTGGGTTTCCATTAATGTTTTTCCAGGGTGCGAACTTGCCATAGTTTCGTCTTTTGAATTGTCCGAAACGACTTCGTAAACAGAAACATTTTTTTTACAACTCGTAAAAGCTAAACCAACAACTAATAAAACAACTATTTTTTTCATCTTATAAAAATTTGGGATGAATTTAAGTTGAAAAATCTGACTATAAAATGACCAAAATTAGTTCCAAGCCAAATATCCACCTTGAAGATCAAAAACATTTGAAAAACCCATATCAGCAATCATTTTGGCAGCTTTTCTACTTCTTTGACCAGAACGACAATACACATAAACGTCTTTAGATTTATCCAAGCTCTCTATAGTAGATTTAAATTTTCCTTGCTGGAAAAAATCAACATTTATTGATTTTTTTATGTGTCCAGACTTGTATTCGATGGGTGTTCGAACATCAATAAGAAGAATGTTTTTTTGGTTCAATCCAGTTTTAAATTCGCTTGGCGAAAGTACTTTGACGTTCTCGCCTTGTGTTGAAGGAGAACCGAATAAAGATTTGAAGAAACTCATAGTTTTGCATTTTAATTAGGGCTCAAAAATATATAATCAAAAAGTGCTAAGTAGTAACATGGGTTACATTGTATTGGAATATTTTTTTGTTGAATAGTTTTTCTTTGTGTTCCAATTGTTGCACAATATTCTAAATCCTTTAAGAAGTAAAAAGATCTCAACAAAAAAAGTTCTTTTCATGCCTCAATAGGAGTTTAATCTGAATAAAACTCTCGACCTACTTTTGCCCCAAAATTGTATTTTTACATCTTACACTAATTATTCTATAAAGAAGAATACTAAAATTATCATGTTTTCAAGATTCAATCATATTAAAAATAGACATCATTGATTTATAAAAAAAGTAGGTGATACGGAAGTGGTTCTTGGGCTAAAAAGCAAAAAAGGATATTCAATAGAACCACAATTCTTAAATGCAAAATAAGAACTGTAATAATTGCTTAAAACTTAAGCCTCATTTTCTCTTAAATACCTGCTTTATATACGATATTCCTAAAATACCAGCTTCGGTGGATACGAACTTTAGTACGATAAGAACATGGTCATTGTAATTTCAGACCATCAAAATTATATCATAGGTGTTAGATTTAAATTTAAGCATTCGCCAGATAATTTATCTGAACAATTCAAGCTACTTGCCTTCAATTTCCTGAAGTGCTCTTTCTAAAACGGTGTCTTTTTCGTTAAGAAAATCCTCTAGGTTAGGCTTTATTTCAATGTCTGGTTTTATACCATATCCAAAGGGTTCTTCTTTGTAAGGGCTATCGATGTGCATCATCCATACAGGAATAAAAATTTCTGAATTTGGTAAATAGGTAGCTTTATAAATGCCTGCTACAGTGCCATTGTAAGAGCCACCTGTTTCTTCTCCTATAAATGTTGCTCTTTTGCTTCCATGAAGATTGGTTGAAATAATTGACGAAGCAGAAAAACTTACGCCATTTATCAAGACATAAATATCTCCTTTAAACGCCAATGGATCTGGTGATTGTAACTTCGTTTGTTTGGAGACACTGTATGTTTTGCCATCCTTTTTCTTGCTTTTCAACAAATCCACTGTTAAAGTAAAAGGTGTCGCAAGGCCTTTGAAAAAATTTCCAAAAAATGTTGATCTGCCCGACCAGATATAATTAGTCTTGACTAATCTTGTTTTGGTCTCCATAGGATTGATAAATGTATAATCTTCCTTGGCCATAAAGCTGTATAAATGACTAATATGCTTAAGGCTTCCTCCCGTATTGTTTCTCAAATCTAAGATCAAAGCCTTCATTTCAAGAGAATCGATCGTTTTAAACGTCTCGTCATAAAATTTCTTTGGCCATCGACCACTGCCCGAAAAACTGCTAATTTTTAGATACGCTATGGTCGAGTCTTTTCCAATTTTTTTGAATTCTCTTTTGCCAAAACCTTTTTTAAGTTTTTCTTTATAGTCTTTTTTACGTTTCTTTTTTTTAAGTTTCTTTTCCGCTCGGGTAAGTTTTTTAACAACTGTCGTATCTTTGGTTATGCTGTCTTTGGCGATGGTATCTTTTTGAACTTTTTCTTTCTTTTTGGCATCTTGAAAAATAATTTTTAACTGTTTACTATATGTGGAATCTGCTTTTTGTAAGTGTAATGTAATCGAATCACTCCTCCCAGCTTTGTAACGATAAAAGCCTATAATATTTCTTACTACAATGGGTTTCTGAAACGTTGTGTTGTATCCATCGGATGCCATTCTTTTAGACCAATATTCGATCACCTTTTCTGTAGGCAGGCTATCTATAGCTATAAGTTTACTGCCAACAATTAGAGAATCTTCTTTGTTGGTCGATTTTTCGATATATACTTGACCTTCAATGTACTCGAAACTAAGGTCGTCAAATTGAGATGTAGCTCTTCTGTACCTTTTTCTTTCTTTTCGCTCTCGAATAGGATAAGCAGGACTAATCCTTAAATGACCTTGTCTTATTTCAGAAACCAAAGGGTATAACTCATGATAAAACTCTATAGATTTCATGGGTTTGAGGTTAGCTTTAAAGTCTTGAATTTTCTGGTTTAGATCTTCCTCAGAGATGTAATCGTGCAAACGCGGATGGCGTTTCTTAAGTTTATGAAACAGAAAATCGACATCCTCTTGCAATTCTGTTACCGAAAGCGTTCGGGTTACATTGTCATTGTAACGTTTGGTGGATTGACATGACAAAATAAAAAACAACCCAATGCATAAAAGTGTTTTTTTACTAAAATTTATAATACCCATATTACCCGAATTAATGTTTTAAAAATCGCCATAATAAAGAAAAAGATTTGGGTAATATAGTATTTTTTAAGAATAATTTTAAACGATAATTCGAATTTCTGAAAGCTTAATGCTAAACTAAGGCCATAATTTCAGTCGTTTAAAATTCATACTTTTGCAAATTATAAAAAGAATTAATTTGCCACTTCTAGCTTTAGAAGAGCAATAAAAATCGAAAAATGAAAAAGCTTAAACATACAGATAGCAACAACTTTTTTCTTTTATCCGGTCCATGTGCGATTGAAGGAGAAGACATGGCGCTAAGAATTGCTGAAAAAGTAGTTTCAATAACTGATAAATTGAAGATTCCTTATGTGTTTAAAGGAAGTTTTAAAAAGGCAAACCGCAGCAGAATCGATAGTTTTACAGGAATTGGTGATGAAAAAGCTTTAAAAATTCTCGAGAAAGTGTCCGAAACATTCGATATTCCTACGGTAACAGACATTCATAGAGAGGAAGATGCAGCGATGGCAGCAGCCTATGTCGATGTTTTGCAGATTCCTGCATTTTTGGTCAGACAAACAGATTTAGTTGTGGCAGCTGCCAAGACCGGGAAACATGTTAATTTGAAAAAAGGACAGTTTATGAGTCCAGAGAGCATGAAGCATGCGGTGCAGAAAGTATTAGATTCTGGAAACAAAAATGTCATGGTCACCGATCGCGGAACCATGTTTGGGTATCAGGATTTAGTAGTCGATGTTAGAGGAATTCCTACAATGAAAGCATTTGCGCCAACGGTGTTGGACGTCACACATTCTTTACAACAGCCAAATCAAAACAGTGGTGTAACAGGTGGTCGTCCAGACATGATTGAAACAGTAGCGAGAGCAGGAGTTGTCAACGAAGTGGATGGATTGTTTATAGAGACCCACTTCAATCCTAGTGAAGCAAAAAGCGATGGTGCCAATATGCTAGATTTAAAATACTTAGAAGGATTGTTAACAAGGTTAGTAGCTATTAGGCAGTGCGTCAAGTCATTCTAATGGCTAAAATTAGACATCCTAAAAATTCAATAATTGAACATTTATAAAGCTTTGTTTCAATACTTTGATTTATTCTAGTGTAAAATTGAATTGTATGTCGTTAGAGAATGATTTC
>JAUIFC010000088.1 GCA_030429455.1 Bacteroidia bacterium
GGCGCGCAAACCCCTGTTTTAAAAAACATTTACCTAAGTTTCTTTTACGGTGCAAAAATTGGGATTCTTGGTCTTAACGGTTCAGGAAAATCAACCTTAATGAAAATCATCGCTGGCATTGAAAAAAACTACAGAGGCGATGTTGTATTTTCTCAAGATTACACTGTCGGTTACTTAGAACAAGAACCAGAACTTGATGATGAAAAGACTGTTATCGAAGTGGTAAAAGAAGGTGTTGCGGAAATCACAGCGATTTTAGATGAATACAATAAGATAAATGACATGTTTGGGTTAGAAGAAGTGTACTCTGATCCTGACAAAATGGATAAATTAATGAACCAACAAGCGGTGTTGCAAGACAAAATTGACGCCACAAATGCTTGGGAATTAGATCATAAACTAGAAGTTGCAATGGATGCATTGCGAACACCGGATGCAGATAAAAAAATTGGTGTGCTTTCCGGTGGTGAAAGACGTCGTGTAGCCTTGTGCAGATTATTATTAAAAGAACCTGATGTCCTACTTCTGGACGAACCTACAAACCATTTGGATGCAGAGTCTGTGCATTGGTTGGAACAACACCTTCAACAATATAAAGGTACTGTGATTGCCGTTACGCACGACAGGTATTTCTTGGACAATGTCGCAGGTTGGATTCTTGAACTAGACCGTGGTGAAGGTATTCCTTTTAAAGGCAATTATTCGTCATGGCTGGAACAAAAATCTAAACGTCTTTCTGATGAGAAAAAACAAGCCAGCAAACGTCAAAAAACCCTTGAAAGAGAATTAGAATGGGCAAGAATGTACGCAAAAGGTAGACAAACCAAACAAAAAGCGCGTCTAAAGAATTATGACAAACTCGCAAGTCAAGACCAAAAACAGCTTGACGATAAATTAGAAATTTACATTCCAAATGGACCACGCTTAGGTACAAACGTAATTGAAGCAACCAATGTGAAAAAAGCATTTGGAGATAAGCTATTGTATGAAGATTTAAGCTTTAATCTGCCTCAAGCAGGAATTGTTGGAATCGTTGGGCCAAATGGTGCTGGAAAAACCACAATTTTTAAAATGATCATGGGTGAAGAACAACCTGATGGTGGAACATTTAGCGTTGGCGATACGGCAAAAATTGCTTATGTAGATCAATCCCATTCGAATATAGACCCAAGTAAAAGCATTTATGACAATTTCTCTGGTGGTCAGGATTTGATTATGATGGGCAATCAAAAAGTAAATGCGAGAGCTTACTTAAGCCGATTTAATTTTGGAGGTAGCGAACAAAACAAAACTGTTGACAAGCTTTCAGGTGGTGAACGTAACAGACTTCACTTGGCCATGACACTCAAGGAAGAAGGTAATGTATTACTTTTAGACGAGCCTACTAACGATTTAGATGTCAACACTTTAAGAGCTTTAGAAGAAGGCCTTGAAAACTTTGCAGGTTGTGCCGTTATTATATCTCACGACAGATGGTTTTTAGACAGAGTTTGTACCCATATCTTGGCATTCGAAGGCAATTCTGAAGTCTATTACTTTGAAGGTAGCTATAGCGAATACGAGGAAAATAAAAAGAAACGTCTTGGGGACACCATGCCAACCAGAATTAAGTATAAGAAGCTGAAGAGGGATTAGTATTTGGTAAGTAGTCGGTAGTTATTAGCTTTTAGTTATTAATACGGAGTAATTAGTAATTAGTATTTTTTGCCCTAAGTTACTGCGAGGAGTTTATGACGAAGCAGTCTCTAGCTAATTAATAAATTCTTGTAATTTTAAATATCTTCTACCTCTCAAAATTGTCAGATGTCTTCAGAATTCCATCACCGTAAAATAATCCATGTCGATATGGATGCGTTTTATGCTTCTGTGGAGCAATTAGATAACCCCAGCTTGAGAGGATTGCCTTTGGCTGTTGGTGGAAATTCTAAAAGAGGTGTTGTTTCTGCAGCAAGCTATGAAGCGCGTAAGTTTGGTGTACGAAGTGCAATAAGTGGTTACAAAGCTGCTCAATTATGTCCACATCTAGTTTTTGTAAAACCACGATTCGAGCGTTACAAAGAAATCTCTAACCAGATAAGAAAAATCTTTCACGAATATACCGATTTGGTAGAGCCACTTTCTCTGGACGAAGCTTATCTAGATGTAACTCAAAATAAAAAAGGACAACCTAGCGCTACACTTATCGCTAGTGAAATTAGGCAAAAAATTAAAGAAAATATAGGTTTAAATGCTTCAGCAGGAATTTCTATTAATAAGTTTTTGGCTAAAATTGCCAGCGACATCAACAAGCCAAATGGGCAAAAAACCATTCCACCCGAAGAAGTGGTCTCCTTTATTGAAAATCTCGATGTAAGGTTATTTTTTGGCGTAGGGAAAGTTACTAAAGAGAAGATGTACAAATTAGGCATTTTTACAGGATTGGATTTAAAGAAAAAATCCTTGGAATACCTTCAAGAGCATTTTGGCAAAAGCGGAAAACACTATTATATGGTCTCGAGAGGGATTCAAAATAGTCCTGTAAAACCGATGCGTGCCCGAAAATCTTTAGGTGCCGAACGTACATTTAGCGATAACATAAGTTCAGAAGTTTTTCTTGTGGAAAAACTCCAACATATTGCAAAAGAAGTTTCTCGACGACTAGAAAAGCAAAACGTTGCGGGAAAAACCATAACACTTAAAATAAAGTACAGTGATTTTGAAATGCATACCAGAAGTAAAACTCTGAAGTTTTTTATCTCTTCTGAAGATTTAATTCTCGAAGAAGCCAAAGCGCTTTTATATCAAGAAAAATTGAAAAATTCTGTTCGATTAATAGGCATTAGTTTATCAAATCTCAATAATGAAAAAAAAGAAACAAAAGTAAAACCCCAAAAAGAAGTTTCAGTTCAGTTGAAGTTTAGATTTTGATGTTTTAATTTCTACTTTTTTTTGAGTATTTCGTTTCTAAAACTTCCTAGCTTATTCCATAAGCCACTTTATAATATTCAGTTTTTTCTTAGAATATGGCGCATATTTGATATTGGGTTCAAGCCAAAAGGGTTTGTGTAAGATACTTTTAAAATGAGAAAAAGCGTCAAACCCTGATTTGCCATGATAACTTCCTGTTCCGCTAAAACCAACACCACCAAACGGAAGATTACTATTGCTTAAATGCATGACACTATCATTTATCGCTCCTCCTCCAAATGATAATTCCTTAAGCAGTTTGTTTATCCTTTTTTTATTTTTTGAATAAATATAACATGAAAGGGGTTTAGGCCTTTTCTTTACCACAGCAATTGTTTTATCCAAATCTGTGAAGGATAGAATAGGAAGAATAGGACCGAAAATTTCATCTTTCATGATAGGGTCTTCAAACCTTATGTCATGGAGAATTGTAGGACTGATAAATCGTTCTTCTTTGTTGACATGTCCGCCAATGTAGATTTTGTCTTTATCTATTAACCCATTTAGGCGTTCAAAATTTTTGAGATTGATGATGCGTAAATAATTATCGCTGATAGCATATTTGTGTTGATAATTCTTTTCAATTTCAGTTTTTAGAGCTTCTAAGAGTTTCTTTTCGATTGCTTTTTCTACTAAGATGTAATCTGGCGCAACACAAGTCTGTCCAGCGTTTAAAAATTTTGCCCAAACAATGCGTTTGGCCGTCATTTTAATGTCTGCATCTTCAAGAACGAATGTCGGACTTTTTCCGCCTAACTCAAGGGTAACGGGAGTAAGATGTTCAGCTGCAGCTTGATAAACTATTTTGCCTACGCTTGTACTTCCAGTGAAAAATATTTTGTCAAAACGTAATTTTAATAGCTCAGTTGTTTCTTTAACGCCACCTTGAACCACATGAAAAAATTCGCTTAAAAAATTTTCATTTATAAGTTCTGACATCAATTCGGATGTTTTTGAAGAAAGTTCACTCGGTTTCAAGATGACTGTATTTCCAGCTGCTATCGAGGTAATTGCAGGAAGCAATGTTAATAAATATGGATAATTCCAAGCTCCAATGACCAGTGTAACACCAAGAGGCTCAGGAATGATATAACTTTTAGAAGGGAAATTGACAAGTCCAGAGGAAACCTTTTTTCGTTTACTCCAAGACTTGATGTTTTTGATAAAAATATTTATCTCATGATAAAGCAAAGACAACTCTGTCGTGTAGGTTTCAAACTCAGATTTTCCAAAATCTTCGTAGATAGCTTTGTAGAGTAAATCTTCGTTGTCTTTGATAAGGGCTTTGAATTTTACTATTTGTTGAATTCTAAAGTCAATATGTTTTGTTTGATTTGAATTAAAAAAGATTTGTTGTTTAGAGTGAATTTCTTTTAAAAGCATTAAAAACTATTTTTTTTAGGAAAACTAAGTTTTACGTTTGTACCTTTATCAACTTGGGATGAAATATCGATGTTACCCTCGTGTTCACGAATTATTGAATGTGTAATGGACAAACCTAAACCTGTTCCTATTCCAGGTGGTTTTGTGGTGAAAAAAGGCACCATCACTTTTCCAAGCACTTGTTTGGGAATTCCACAACCGCTGTCAGATATTTCAATACTAATATCAGCATCTGTTGTCGTGGTTTTTATAGTAATTTCTCCTTTATTTTCAATGGCCTCAATTGCATTTTCCAACACATTTAAAATCACTTGTCGAAGTTTTCCACTATTACCTAAAATATGGACAGGTCCATCAAAATAGTCTTTAGTGATTTTGATTCTACTTCTAACTTTGTTATTTAATATTAAAAGACAGTCGTTAATGATCAAATGCATGTTACACACTTTTTTCTCGTCTTCAGTATGTTTACTAAATTGATTCAATGTTCTTACAACACTATTTGCCCTTTCCGATCCAGTTTTTATCCAGTGGACGTATTCTTTTAAATCTTCAACGTTTATTGTGTTGTCTTCGATTTGTTCTTCGATGGCAGAATAACCTCCTACAATATAATTAAGTGGATTATTTAATTCATGTGCAACGCCAGATGTAAGTATGCCAAGAGAAGCCATTTTTTCGGTTTGGATGAGTTGGGTTTGTGCTTTCTTAAGTTGATTGAGTGTAACATCTCGTTGACGTACAAGGTTCATTTCTTGGGTAATGTCGTAGTTACTACCAAAAACGGCAATGGTATTGCCATTTTCATCAACTTCAACTTGCCCTTTTGCACGGATGTAACGTATTTCCCCCGATTTCTTATGATTGATTCGGAATGAAATATTGAGGTCAATTTTTTCGCTTATTGTTTTTTCAAGTGCATTTACATTTTCTACGAGATCATCTGGGTGTAAAGACGTTTCCCATGCTTCGTAGGCACCGGAAAAATCCTCTTCTGTTATACCATATAAATCGTACATGATGTCGTCCCAAACCAGAGTATTGTCTATAACATTATAATACCACACACCAGATTTTGAGTGTTTTGCAGCTAACCAATATTTTTCTAATTCTTTAGACAACGTGATGGCCTTTTGTGCTCTTTCCTCAACAAGTAATTCCAGATTTGTATTGATACGATCGATTTCTAGTTCGATTTCTTTTTGCTTGGTAATGTCTAGTCCAACAGTATCCCATACGACACTGCCATCCTCGAGTTTGCTAGGCACACCACGAAGGTCCACCCATTTTACACGGTTATCTGGAAAAACTAATCGGTATTGAAATTCCCATATAGTAAGCTCTTGTGCAGATTTTTGAATGGAAGGAATCATCAACTCTACATCATCTTTATGAATTTTTTCCCAGATTAAGGCAACATTTTTCATGGCTTCTTTTGGAGGTACTTCAAATAACTCTTGAGCGCCTTGACTGATAAATAGCAGTTGATCGCTGCCATCTGGATTAAGTTTGTACTTTAAAACTACCCCTGGAATATTGTCCGAAATATTCAAATACTCTTTCTGACTTTCCTTTAGTGAAATTTCAGCTTCTTTTTGTTCGCTTATGTTGGAAAGCACCCCATTGTGAACAATATTGCCTTGGTCATCCGCAGAGCCAAATGCATTGCCTTCAATCCATATTAATTCATTACAATTATTGTAAGCCCTGAAGGTTTTTGTCCATTTAGCCTGATCTTTATTTGCGGCATAAATGGACTGCATCGTACTTTCAAAATCATCTGGATGAATCCTTGAAAATAAAAATTCTGGATTTTGTAATTGTACTTTTGTAAAACCAAGAATCTCAGTCGCTTTTTCATTCATAAATGGAATGGAAAAGTTTCCTTCTTTATGAAAAACAAACTGGTAAATTGCTCCAGGAATAGTATTTACTATTCCTTGTAATTGATTTTCAATTTTCTTTTTTTCAGTTTCCCTGTTTTTCCTTTCAGTTATATCTTGAAACACTCCTGAAAGTCTTGAATATTCACCATTCATCAATTCGGGTTGACCTTTTGCCAAAACCCATTTTAAATTTCCTTTTGCTGTAATAATTCGGGCCACAATGCTGAATGGTTTTCCTTTTTCAATCGCTTGTTTAACGGCATTTGAAATAAGCTCTCGATCATCGATGTGGTAGTAATTTATGGCATCTTCTAGTTTTGGAGCGGAATTTCTAGGAATTTCATGAATGTCACAAGTGACTTCTGTCCAATAAAGATGATTATTACTAACGTCTAAATACCAACCTCCAACTTTTGCAATCGAACCTGTTCTGGTTAAAAAATCTGTTTTATCAATTATCCCTTGTGCATCAACTTTTTCCTTGGTAACATTTTTTCCTATGGAATAAAAGTATTCTCCCATAGGAATACTTTTCATACCAATGTATTGGTTTATGGGCTCAAAATATTCTGTCCATTCATGAGGTTGTTGGGTATCAACAATTTTTTTGACAATAGGCATAAACTTTTCAGTAGCGCCTAAGCCGAAAATTTCATCTGTCGTTTTACCAATGACGTCTTCTTTGTTCTTTTGCCAACTTTCTAGCGCAATAGCATTGACATCTATTAACTCCCAAGTAATGATATTGTTATCCTTATCTCTGATAAGTTTCCACAGATGAACTTCATCACTGCTATGATTTAATAAGGTTTGAAGACATTCAGTTAGCAGATTTATTTCTAAATGCGCTTTAGTTAAACATTCTTGAGAATTTTGAAGTTTATTCTTTAAATCGCTGTTATTACTAGAATGCATGGAATTCATGAAAAATAAATTTTTATGCAGGAACTTGAAAACGAAGAACCTAACTGAAAATTCAATTCATAAAGATAAGACTTGTTTTTATGATAATCATGAAAGTAAATGATTATTTAAGGTTTAAGTTGAAATAAAATTGCTTTCGTTTGAATGATTTTAATTCAAAAGCTATAGAAGTAGCAGTTTTTCAGCTCTAAAAATTATTGATTCAATAGACAACTAGTTGAAGTCAAAATCAATTTCGACTGTTTTTGATTGAGGAATAGCTTGACAAGTTAAAATAAAATGGTCTTTAAGTTGTGTTTCATTCAACGCATAGCATTGTTTCATGTTTACTTTTCCTTTTTTGAGTCGGCAGGCACAACTAGCACAGGAGCCAGAGAGACAGCTATGAGGAATATCTTCGCCTACTTTTGTTAAGGACTCAAATAATGTTTTGTTACCTTGAACTTGTATTCTTTTTTTAATGCCATCAAAGGTGTAAGTTAACTCAGCTGATTGCACAAAAATTTGGGAATCATCCAAAGTTTCATCCGTTTGAAAGTTTGCATTAAAGCGTTCGATATATATAGCATTTGGGTCGACTTCAATTTCAGTGAGTGCATCTTCAACTTTATCCATCATAGCAGAAGGTCCACATATAAAGTATTCTGATGGCAGGTGAGTTGGGTTGTCTTTAAGAAAATACAAAACTCGCCTTTTGTCAATCCAACCTGTTTTGGCTTGCAGCAAATTGCTTAGGAACCCTTTTCCAAAAATACTGCCTTCACTTTCTAATTCATGTTCAATGTATAAACGTTTTGGATATTCAGTTTGAAGTTTATTTAAAATAGTATTGTGTATGATTGATGCATTATTCCGATTACCATACAAAAAGTATATACGGCTATGCGATTGGGTTTTTAAAATGGTTTTAATGTTGGACAGCAAAGGTGTAATTCCACTTCCACCACCAAAAAAATAATAGGCTTTTGGTATTTTGTCCTCATTAATGGTAAAATTACCTCTCGGTAAACTTACCTCTACAGTGTCTCCAATTTTTAGACAATCATTAATGTGATTTGATATTAAACCATTTTGGACACGCTTAACCGTTATGGCGAAAATATCTTCAAATGGAGCGGTAAAAAGCGAGTAGGCTCGAGATATTTTTTGATCATTTATTTTAAAATGAAGGATAATGTGTTGACCCGATTTATATTGAAAAAAATCCCTTTTTCCTTTTAAATCAAAATATATCGAAACACTATCCTCTGTTTCTCTAATAACATTTAAAACAGAAAGTTGATGTGTTTTATTTAAAGTACTTATTGAATTTTTTTTCATCATTTGAATATCATTCAAGCCAATGCGTTTCCAAGTTTTGTTTTGCGAAGGGAATCAATTTTTTTGTGCATGACATAAAACCATAAAGGAGAGATGAGCGATAGAATCATCATGCCTGGATAACCTGTTGGCATTTGAGGACTTTCTTCAAAGTTTCTTAGGGTTTGAAATTTTCTATTGGCTATGTAATGATGGTCAGAGTGTCTTGATAATTCAAAAAGAACCAATCTTCCTATCGGATGGTTGGAGTTCCAAGAATGTGCAGGCAGTGTTCTTTGATAAAATTCACCTTCTTTTTTTCGCCTTAAACCATAGTGCTCAATATAATTTACTGTTTCGAGTAATAAAAATCCAAAGACTGCAATTGCAATGAAGTAGAGCAAGACTTGTGTGCCAAAAGCCAAATAAATCACGACCAAAAAACTTAATTGAATCAACTGAAACAGCAGCATTTCATTTTCAAGACTGTATTTTGATTTTCCTTTTTTTGTCAATCTTTCAAATTCCAATTTCCAAGCCGATAACCAACCGCCAATCGCCGATCTAAACCAAAAGTTATATACCGATTCACCTCTTCTGCTTGAAGCTGGATCTTTGTCTGTGGATACATGTTTATGGTGACCTCGATTGTGTTCGATAAAAAAATGCATGTACAGACTGGTTAAGAGTAGGAGTTTACTCAAGGTTTGTTCAAACTTTGTGCTCCTGTGGCCTAATTCGTGAGCAACATTTATACCAAGAACTCCACAGGAAATACCCATCGACATGGTTAAGCCAACTTTTTCGTAAAGCAATAAATCAGGATTGCCAATGCAAATAAGGTAATAGATTAAAAGCGCATATTGAACAGGCACCATGCCATACAGAAGAAGGTCGTACAAACGGTCTTCTTTGACAATGGCTTGTTCTATTTTGCTTAAATTATGCTCCGACCCAGAAAAAAATAATTCAACAAAAGGAATAAACCCGAACGAAAATAGTAGTGCAAAAAAAGAAAAGACACCTTGAACATAAAGTGAAAGAAAAACACTTAATGGAATAGAATAAGCCGCAAAATATTTTAATCGATGAGTTGAGAGCATTTTTTTTAGAGTAATATTTACCAAATATAGATTTCTATTCGCAAAATTTGTAGACAGAAGTGTACAAAGCCAAGGTGTTCTAAATTAAGGTCTGTCAATGCCTTTGGTCATTTTGACAATTTCATTGAGGTAATTTACAAGCCAATCAAACTGTAAATTTTCTTCTGAAATTTTCATATAAAAATTGTCTACAACAAGTTTTAGAAGCATTTGTGCAGAGGTGATGTTATTTTCTAAATTCAGTTCTTTGGCCCAAATATTCAAAAAAGCCTTTTCTATCGGTGCATGCGCTTTTTCAATACAAGTTTTGAAATGAGGTAAATCATGATGAATCCTAAGTTGCCGATTGAACAAAATATCTTGCTTGAAATGAATAATAGACAGTATCAAATCAGGATTCATAGATTCGCACTTTAAAGTAGCTTCTATCATCAACTCTGAACGTTCTAGATGATATTCCAAAAGTTTAGAGGTGAAAATTTCAAGATCGGCAAACAGATAATAAAAAGATGACCTACTGGTATTTAGGGCTTTGGACAAGCGTTCAATCTTTAGGCCTTTTGGACCTTCTTTTGCAAAAAGGGCATAACCCAATAAAATCCACTTTTTTTCCTTTTGATTCATTTTTAGACTGCCTACCCTGTAAAAATAATAAAATTTAATGGCAATTTATTTTACTATTAAACCATTGGTGTTGCGATGACAGTCATAATGCCCAGTGATTTTTGTTTTTCTTTTAATTTAAGTGGGTAAAATTTAATCAAGCCTAAAATAAAGTTTAAGAATTCGTTTTCTAAACTTTTGTTCCATTCGATTTGCTTCTGCTCCATTTTACTCATCCAATATAACAGGTAGGCATCTAAAGTCCCATAAGGCAATATGTCTTTGATTTTCCATCCAGTTTGTTCAAGGAGAAGTGTAATATTTTTAGGCGAAAATAATGACGTATGTCTTGGTGTGTGCCAACCAGCCCAATGTTGATTGAATTTTCGTCTGGAGTGTGAATCAAAATTAGGAACTTCAATTATCAATGATGTCGTAGGTTTTGAAATCGCTTTTAAGTGTCTAAGATTTTGTTTTGGTGTGTAATCATGTTCCAAATAATGCCACATGGTAATCACATCCGGTTTTATAGTTTGGTTTAAATCTTTTACCTCGCCAACCAGTAAATCAATGTTAAAATAATCGTCCATTGTCGTTTTCCATCCAAAATCGCTAAAGTCAATTCCTAATGCTTTGCAATTGGAGTTTTCTACACATGTTTTTAGAAAAGTAGGTTTTCCGCAACCAATGTCTAATATGGTGGTGTTTTTAGTTAAGGCATTGTATTTTTCGACAATACTTAGCTTTTTAGAATCTAGTTTGCGTTGGCTTCTTTCGACAATAGATTTAAATTTTCCCCATGCTTCTGAACCTTGGTAAGGTTGGTAATAGGAGGTGTAATAACTGTATAATTCATTTTGATGTACTCTTGGATTTATAAATACAAAATCGCAAGAATTACATTTGTCAAAATTAAAAAATTCGTCTGTTGGATGCATCATTGCTTTTGTTTTCGTGTATTGAGTAATAGACGAATTGCAAATGGGACAAGTATTAAAACTAAGATGAGCGATGGTGGAATATTTAGTCAACAAATCTATTCAATTTGTTGTTTGAATTAACTTTTAAAATAAAAAAGTGATATTTGAGGCTTATATTTAAAATAAGATGTACGATTTAAAACCTTACAAAGCTAAAAGTGACGAAGAAGTTTTAACTTTTATAGAAAATAACCCATTTGCATTAATTTGTGCTGTTGACGACACTTCTTCTTATTGTGCTACGCATTTGCCGTTTCTTTTGGATAGGAGGGAAGAAGGCTTATTTCTTCAAGCACATGTCATGAAACATACTGACCATTACAAGGCTTTTGAGCATAATAAAGATGTTTTAGTAGCTTTTTTGGGTCCACATTGCTATGTAAGTGCAAGTTGGTATACAAAGCCTCACAGCGGTTCTACATGGAATTACATGAGTGTTCATGCGCATGGTAAAGTGAGATTTATGTCCGATGAAGAACTCCTTCAATTTATGGATAAACTTACATTACATTTTGAATCTGGAAATACCAATTCGCCGACATATATTCAAAATATACCGAAAGACTATACCAATAGATTAATGCCAGCGATAGCGGGAATAGAAATCAAAATTGAAAAACTAGAGCAGACGTTTAAATTGAGTCAAGATAAAGATGATGAAAGTTTTGGCAACATCATCGAACAATTAGAAAAAAGAGACACTAATTCAAAATTAGTAGCTCAAGAGATGAAAAAACTCCGATAAATCTAATTTTTAAATCCAATTGTCCAAGTTTCTTTAGCTGTTTCTTCAGGTTTCAAAACGTGTAATCCAACTTTGTAATTAAAACTATCTGAAATACCTGTCATTGGTTCTATAGCAATTCTTTGTTCACCAGGTGGTGCATAGATTTGTAAAAAAGTCGAATTTGGTTCCCCTTTAATAGATATTTTATACTCATCGGATTGGAATTGAACATCTTTCTGTTCCAAAACAAAACAATCGTCTAAAGACTTACCTTTAAGGGCGTATGGATTTGGAATAGTTGCTTCTTCAATAGCTGTGGTAATCATTTTGTCATTAAAAACCACTTGTTGATTGGAGTTAAACTTTAAAAATGAATGGTCTAAATCATTCACACAAAAATAGGGATGCCATCCTAAATTGTAAGGTAAAGCGTTATCGCCAATATTTTTGACAATTATTTCGAGGGTCAGAGCCGTTGCATCCAAGGTATAAATAAATTCAATATGATATTGAAAAGGATAACCACTCGGTGGTTGTTGCTCTGTGTAAGAAAGCCTTACACTTGCTTTTTGTTCATCTTCATGAACACTCTCGAGTTTAAATTTTTTATTGAAAACAAAGCCGTGAATAGCATTATCTGCGCCAGGCTCATTACATTCCAGTTGAAACTGATGGCCTTCAAACTCATATTTACCATCATTTATTCGATTGGCAAAAGGAAATAATATAGAGCCGGCTTGGCTGTATTTGTAGGGTTTTCCTTCAAGATCGGCCACAATACTTTTATGATTATGAGATAAATATATTAATCTACCGCCTTCATTGTTTAGGGCGATGACAGCTTTTGAAGATTGGTCATCGTTGACGAGTTCAATTTGATCTTGATTTTTAAGTACTTTAAACATATTCAGTTTATAAAATGATTGTAAGAATTAAGTAAAACAAACATAATCAATAATGCACTTTAATCCTTGTTCATGTTTTTTATTTTGAGAAGAATAATTGAAAACCCCAACCTAACTTATACCATTTTGGATAAAGAAAATCTAAGTTTAATCCAATAAATCGTTAATTAAAGGCTTACAGCTGAAACCATTGAAATACAATGTTCGATCTTACAATCATTTTAATTCTTAAGTGTTTTTGGGGTTTAGTCAAAATGCCTTAAAAGACTAAAATGAACACTTAAGTCGACTATAAACTGTATTAGAATAATCTAAGATTCAACTTAAAAATTCAAAATTTAAATTTTTGAGGTCATTACAAAGCAGACTAGCATAGAAAGCATCTTAAATTTAAAATTTATCAAAAATTTTTCAATGGCTTGAATAGTAAAAGTTAAAAATTTATTTTGAATATTTAGTTTTCCAAAATGTAAGATCCCTATTGATGAGTTTTTCTAATTGTTCAATTTCATCTAAATAGACTTCATTGAAAAGCCTCAATTTAAACTCATTACTTATTTCAGGTCTTGTCATGTTTTTCTTCCTAAGTTTGGTTAAAAACTGTTTAGCTCTTCCATTTTTAAGACTTTCCAATAAGGACGGTGCAATTTTTTTTGCAATTTTTATAATGATACCATTTGTTCCAATCAATTTGTCGATCAATGGATTTTTTGGTTTTCCTGAGACATTAAACTCTGTTTCTGGAGGTAGTATAAAAGATGGATCAACCCCAATGAATTCAAAAACTTCTGTCATTATGGCTTGATTATCTGCTTTAAAGTCATCATATAGGAATACTTTTAACTGCGATGCAGGAAATAAATCCGTGTATTTTTTAAGGTTAGTTCCATAAAACCCTTCCGTAACCAAATCATTTCTTCTCCACCACAACGACGACCTATCCATACAGCCTTCAAAATCGCCAATATCCTCATTTCCATCTCTTAACAGGTGCAACCATCTGCTATAAAGACGGTCGACAGGTTCTCTTAATATGGCTATCAGTTTGACATTAGGAAGTTCTTTTTTTATATGTCCTGCTGCACGTTTTCCGTATAAATACATGGGCGAAGCTTCTCCAACTCCTTTCTTATCTCCAGCATCTTTAAATAAGTCTCTGTAGGCATCCCATGAATTTACCGATTGTGGATAATGAAATAATCGCTCAGGGTCATCTCTTGGGTCTAGGATTAATGGTTTTCCCTCAAGTTCAAAGAAGTTTGTTTCCTTTATAGAGGACATATGTACCTCAGGATGCATGTTTAAAAATTCGTACATCGCCGTAGTTCCAGATTTGCCCGCTCCAATAATCAGAAAAGATGGTAAAATTGATTTTTCCATTATAATTTTAATCTAGCTTTATATCAATGAGTTAAAATAATTTTTGATCATTTTAACCTTATTTTTCAACAATAATTTATCGATATAATTTAGTTAATTTCAGTATTAATTAACGTGCAAAGATAAACTATTTAATAACTTACAAATATTAAAGTATTTTTGATCAAATTTGTTTTTTCTGAAGATCAGGTGAAGAGTTTAAAAGCCTCTATGTGTTTAGATCATTTTCAGATGATTTTTAATTGATTATTCAAGTGTATAAAATTTCATGCCTATCCGTAATTGCTTTATCTGAATGAGCGTTCACTTTGTCTAAAGATGCCATTGGCTTTCGAAAATAAAATACACTACCTTTTTTAAACAGTTTTCTTCCAAACAGTATTAAAACCGCTTGAAAAACCAATAGGTAAAAAATTTGCTATTCTACAATCTAATTTTTGTAAAGCCATGATTCTATTGGTCAATAATGAGAAAGGAAATACGGCATCTAGGAAATTTGAACTTTTTATAGTTTTAATCTCAAACTTACTGTCTTCGGCTAGTTTGATAAGTGCTTTCCTACTAAAAAATTGAACATGTTCTAGATAATCTGCATTAGCCGCAGATTGAACTGTTGTGCCTTTGTACCCAAGAAGAGACTTTGTCTTATAAAGAACATTTTTCATAAAGCCATCACTTTTATAAATGGCTTGCATGGGTTTAGTCATTAAAACTTCTCTTGGGCCATTTCCATTTGGCACAGTTACAACCAAAATTCCGTCATCTTCAAGAACGTTATACAAATCATGTAGTAACTTATCGGGTTCATACAAATGCTCTAGCTTTAAAGCGCTCATTATTATTTTGATAAAACTCAGCATCTTGGACTTCAAATTTTACATTTGTTAAAGGATTAATGCTGTTAGCAATTTTTATGGCATCCTCGCTAATGTCTATACCTTTGACATTATAGCCTTTCTGACCAAGGAAAATGCTAATATTCCCATTTCCACAACCTACATCTAATACATTTCCTGATTCGCCTATAACATCTTTAATACTGGTATAAATAAAATTTAATCGTTTTAAATCTGTAAAAATTGGTCTTCGTAAATATTAATTTTTCTTCTTTTGAAAATTTTCTTCAATCTCTAATCGATTTCTGGAACAGGATGTAAATATTAATTTTCTGTTATTAAATGTATTTGGGCATAGGTTAGATTTTTTTTAAGCCAGAATGCGAAATTTATAATGTTTTCGTAACATCTACTATCTTTTTGAATATATAGATAAAAATTTTAATGATTTTTC
>JAUIFC010000089.1 GCA_030429455.1 Bacteroidia bacterium
CTGTGAGAATTACCAAGCCTTTGAGATTAGGATGATGTTCAATTTTCTTTCGCTTTAGCCATAACTTCATCATAATTTCTTGAATTGCGTCTTCTGCACCATTATGGTTTCCTAACATTCTGAAAACCATCGGGTAAATATGTTCTGATAAATCAAAAACTCTATTTTTAAAATCTGTTTTATTCATCTATAGGTATAACGAAATAACATTACTTATCATAACAGCCGATTTTTGTTTTTTCTAAAAATATTTTCTAAAATATTGATATAAAAGTTATTAGAATTAAGTGTAAACATTTATTTTCGTTAT
Organism: Bacteroidia bacterium; assembly: GCA_030429455.1. Lineage (GTDB taxonomy): Bacteria > Bacteroidota > Bacteroidia > Flavobacteriales > Flavobacteriaceae > Psychroflexus. The sequence continues at coordinate 311 of JAUIFC010000089.1, forward strand.
TATTGAAGTTGAAGTTGAAGTTGAAGAAAATATATGAAATGAAACCCTTAAAAATGAAGCTAAATCCAGTTTTTCTTTTTCTGAATGTTGTATTTATCATATGTTCAAACAATTTGGTCGCTCAAACTTCATCAATTGAATGTTCTGATGAGATGTGTAAAGGAAAATATGTTGGTCCAGAATTTGTAGATGGTCAAGACATTGCGCATCAGTTTTCAAATAAAATGTCCAATGCGGTTGGAAAACAACTAAAGGTATTTTATCGAACCAAAAAGTACAAGAAAGTTGATTTCTCTGCTATAAAAATGAGTACTAAAGGCATGGGTACAGGGAGTGTTACTTTTGAGTTGGTTATTCCATTCATGAACGTATCGACTAAATGTCAAGCTTTTACATCCTTTGATCATTGTGGTGGTTGGAATCATGTTCCTGAAATAGAAAAAAGAAAACAAGAGCTAAAATCGGCATTAATGCCAGAGAAAGCATTGGATATAAGTTTGCTTAAAACCACTCCAGAAGGTTTGCAAGAGTATTGGATCCAATGGCAAAATAAGACGATTCAAGCAGAATGTCGGTAGTAAAACAACATACAAAATGAATAGTGAAATTAGGGAAATTGTACAAGCTTTAGATTTAAAACCACATCCAGAAGGTGGATTTTTTAAAGAAACTTATAGAAGTATAGGAGAAATTCAAAACGATTCTTTAGGCGAACATTACATCGGAAATAGAAACTATTGTACAGGTATTTATTTTCTGTTGACTTCAGAGAATTTTTCTGCTTTTCATCGGATAAAGCAGGACGAAATGTGGCATTTTTATAAAGGTTCAACATTAACGCTGCATAGCATTTCTCCAAAAGGGCATTATCAAAAGATTAGTATTGGAAACGATTTGAGTAGAGGAGAAGTGCCACAATATGTTGTTCCTGGCGGATATTGGTTTGGTGCAGAAATTGAAGATAACAATGCTTATGCCTTAGTAGGTTGCACAGTTTCACCAGGTTTTAGTTTTGATGATTTTGAATTGATTCCAAGAAGAGATTTAATCGAACTTTTTCCAAAACACCAACAGATCATCACTCATCTCACTCATAATTAAGACATATGGATTACGGAATTGCTTTTAAAATTGTGAACGTGTTAGTTTTACCCTCATGGATCATAATGTTTTTCTTTCCAAAGTTTTCTTGGAGAAATCACATTGTCTATGCAATTGCTCTATTATTAGGACTCATTTATGCCTACTTTTTATTCAGTAGTATTGACGATATAGATTTTCAAGCTTTTACAGAATTAGAAGGTTTAATGGCAATGTTTTCTTCCGATAAAGCCGTATTAACAGGTTGGGTTCACTATTTGGTTTTCGATATGCTCGTCGGAAATTGGGTGCTTAATAATTCTCAAAAACACGAAATAAAACATTATTTTATCATTCCATGTCTGTTGTTTTGCTTTATGCTCGGTCCTGTTGGTTATGTGCTTTATTCCATTATAAAATTAGTGAAGGTGAAAAGCTTAAAAGATTAGAATTCAATTCTTTGGCTCTACGATTAAAAACACGGCTGTGCTGTCTCCAATATTCTGAACTTCATGCCAGTCTATATTCTTGTTATAAAAGTTATAGCCCGTTGGTACGTTAACCTCTCTTGTTCCTTTATCATCTGTAATTCTAAATTTGCTTCCAGCTAATGTATATCCAAAATGCTCTGCATGAAAATGTTTTTCATGACCAATGCCTGGAGGAAAAGTACATTCTAAAACACGAATTGATGAATTTTCTTCCAAAATTTTACATACTTTTTTTCCTTCCCAGCCGGCTTCTAAAGGATCTGGTAATTTGTCTTCGGTGTTACAAGAATTCAATAGAAAAAGACCTAAAACTAAAAAGGTTTTGATGTTTAGAAATACAAATAATTTCTGACTAGCCTTTAACACCATCGCCATCAATGTCTTTATTCAAATGGGTTTCTAATGCACTTAAAGTTTTTCGTAAAATGGCTTTAGTTTGCTTAAGTTCTGTTTCCAAAAACTCAACCCGTTCTTCAAGGTTTTCTGATTTTCGCTCTTGATCTTGTATTTTGCTTTCTTGTAATAAATCCCAAAATAATCCCATAATTTTAATTCTTTAAAATATATTATTTGTCTTTTTGTTTCATCTTTAAATAGGTAGAAATTAGTCTATATGCCAATCTTGCAAAAAGTATGATTGCAATGACCATGATTATGTTCAGTCCATCATCCATGCGATCGTTTTGTTATAAAGTTGAAAAATCATAAGCGTATGAATAACCAAATTTTTCAACTTTAATCTTTCGTCTTGTTGTAAAAATCTGAATTCACATTTTTATTTTCTTCATTTTGATATACCGTACAGCTAAACCCTTTGTGAATACTGTAAAATCCAATTTCACCTTTTTTATTCAAGGCGATGTAACCCACTTGAAAATCTTTGTATTTTTTATTTTTCTTTACGATTCTGTGGATAGCTTCTTCACAAGCTTTTTGCGGAGACATGCCTTGACGCATTAGTTCTACAATCAAAAAACTGCCGACTGTTTTAAGGACTTCTTCACCAAGTCCTGTTGCCGTTGCTGCTCCAATTTCGTTATCAACAAACAAGCCTGAACCAATAATGGCAGAATCGCCAACGCGACCTCTCATTTTGTAGGCCGCTCCACTTGTTGTACAAGCGCCAGAAATATCTCCATTTTTATCCATGACCAACATGCCAATTGTGTCGTGGTTTTCTATGTTAATAATGGGTTTGTATTCAGATTTTTTCTTCCATTTTTCCCAAGCTTTTTTCGAAGCTTCGGTCAATAAATCTTCAGCCTTAAAGCCCTTTTCTATCGCAAATTGTCTAGCACCATTTCCTGCTAGTAATACATGAGGCGTTTCGTCCATGACTTTTCTTGCTACAGAAACGGCATGAGTAATGTTTTCCATAGCAACGACTGCTCCATAATCGCCTTGGTTGTTCATGATGCAGGCATCGAGCGTAACAATGCCATCTCGATCTGGAAATCCGCCTTTTCCGACGGTTTGGTTCTTTTCGTCTGCTTCTTCAATCATCACGCCTTGTTCCACTGCGTCTAAAGAAGATTTTCCTTGTTGAAGCATTTCCCAAGCTTTGGCAGTTGCTCTGGTAACATTCCAAGTCCCGATAACAATAGGTAAGCTTCTAGCGTTTTCTTCATTTGGAACTACTACTGCTGGTTCTTTTTCTTCTTTCACACAAGCACCTGCGATAGTAGCTGTAGCAATGCCAATTCCGGATAAACTAGCGTTTTGTATAAATTTTCTGCGTTTCAATCTATTGATGTTTTATTTTGAAAGTTTAAAAATACTATAAATTGCTAATGTAAAACTTGATGATAAAAAAATAGGTCATTTAACAGTTATTTCATCGATAAAAATCCAAGATCGGCCATCATGCGCATGACCTAAATGCCACTTAGGTAATTCGCCTAGTTTTTTAGCAACAACCTTGATATACCTGAAATTATTTGGGCCATCTTTTACTTCAAAGTTTTCGATATAGACTTTTTCAATTTCTGTTTCAGTATTGTAATTTTTCTTTCCTAAACTCTGAAAATTAATGCCGTCCTCTGAAGCAAAAATTTCAACAGATTTAGGTAGAAATATCCAGGATCGTTGGTCTACCAAAAAGTTCAAATTTACTAGATTGACATATTTGTTTTTCCCCAGATCGACAGTGGCGACCACATCTTCGTTCCAATAGCCTTGCCAAGTACCTGTTCTAAAATCTTCTGTTCCAAGAATTCCGTCGATAAGAGCATTATCGCCACCAGCATTGTATTGGTTGGCATAAGGTGTTTCTAGTTTGATTTTTAGATTTGGGTCTATTTTGAAAAAATCAGTGGTTATTTCTACAGATTTTTGCCCATCCTTTTCAGCATAAACAGTTAGGGAAGTTGGTTCAGTAATTTTAATTGGCGTTTTGTACTCTAAAAAATCATTTCCTAAACTAAAAAATATTTTTGCCTTTTGATTTACAGAAGTTAATTCAACTTCAGTTTCACCTTTAAAAGCAATATCTCCTTTTGCTATAAATGGAGGCGTTACAATGAGGTGTTCGTCAATTTTAGTCTCTGGAATATGTTCGTCAGCTGTTCCCCATGTAGAAGGCTTATTGGTCATTTCGAAAACTAAGGCTCCACCGTTAATGATATCGTTATGCTTTAAAAAGGAATAGGGATAGTTTTTACCATTTAAAGTAGCGGATTGAATGTAAATATTTTCATCTGACAAATTATTTGCTTTAATGGTAAATGCTTTTCCGTTTTCGAGATTTATTTTAGCACTTTCAAACAATGGCGTTCCAATAATATATTCATTAGATCCTGGTGTAACAGGGTAAAAGCCTAAACTGCTCAACACATACCATGCACTCATTTGCCCACAATCTTCGTTACCTGAAATACCATCTGGCGCGTTCTGGTACAATGTGGTTAATATCTGATGAACATATTCCTGTGTATTATTTGGTTGATTAATAAAGTTATACAAATACGCCATATGGTGGCTAGGTTCGTTTCCATGTGCATATTGACCAATGAGTCCCGTGATATCTGCTTGATTTCTTCCAGAAGTTTCTTTGTTGGCAGTAAAAAGCCGGTCTAATTGATGTTCTAGCTTTTCTTTTCCGCCTAATAGATTTATAAAACCTGATATGTCTTGCGGAACATAAAAACTGTATTGCCAAGAGTTTGCCTCGGTATAGTTGAAATTTACTTCGTAAGGGTCAAATGGAGAAAACCAAGTATTTCTAAATCGACCTCTCATAAATTGAGATTCAGGGTCAAAAACGTTTTTATAATTCTGAGCCCGTTTTAGATAGATCATGTAATCATCTGTTTTGTTTAAAGCTTTTGCCATTTGTGCGATTGTCCAGTCGTCATAGGCATATTCCAAAGTTTTAGAAACAGATTCTGATTCTTTTTCAACGGGTATAAATCCTGAAAGCTTGTAGTCCTTTAGACCAAGTTGATCTCGAGTAGCACTATGTTTCATAGCTTCAAACGCTTTTTCAACATCATAATCTCGAATACCTTTCAGATAAGCATCTGCTATTACGGGAACAGCATGATAACCAATCATACAACCGGTATAATTCGCAGACAAATCCCATATCGGCATGATACCACCCGATTCGTATTTCTTGATAAAAGTTGTGATAAAATCATTTGTCCGCTCTTGTTCTATAATCGTATACAGCGGATGTGTTGCGCGATAGGTGTCCCAAAGTGAAAAAACAGTATAATGCTCGTGATCATTGGATTGGTATATGTCTAAATCCATATCTCGGTATCTACCATCCACATCTTGGTACAAATTCGGAGCAATCATGGTATGGTATAATGAGGTATAAAAATTTGTTTTATAATCTTCATTATTTGAAGTGATTTCAATTTTTTCTAATTGTTTTTGCCAAGCCTTTTGTGCGATTACTTTCACGTCATCAAAAGATTTATTTCCAATTTCCGTTTCAAGATTTTGTCTTGCTCCATCAATGTCTACAGAAGAAATCCCAACTTTTATAATTACAGATTCATTATTAGGATTGTTGAAGGTCAGTGCTGAGCGTCTTCCGCCTGGCTTCCCAGTCTGAGGTGGCGATTCGAGCATATCTTCAAAAGGATGTGAAGTTTGAATTACAAAAAATAGCCGTTGGTCTTTTGCCCATGCTTCGGAAAATCGAAATCCTTGAATTTCGGTATTTGAAATTTTTTCAATTTTCGCATCTAATACTTTATCTCTGTGAACCAAATCTAATATCACGACTTGGTTTTTGGCAGAAGGAAAATCGTATTTATGCATTCCACTTCGTTTAGATACCGTGAGTTCTACAGTAATATTAGTGCTGTCTAGTTTGACTTTGTAGAAACCAGGTTTTGCTATTTCTTTATCATGAGAAAAATAATCTCCATAGCCCTTATTACCGTCAGCGCCGTTGTTGAAATTAATTTCATTTGTTGGCATCAATAACACATCTCCGTAATCGGAGACGCCTGTTCCGCTTAAATGCGTGTGAGAAAAGCCATAAATATAGTTGTCAGAATAATGATAACCAGAGCAACCATCCCATCCATCTAGACGTGTGTCTGGACTTAATTGTACCATTCCAAAAGGCATCGTTGCTCCGGGAAAAGTATGTCCATGACCTCCAGTGCCGATAAATGGATTGACGTATGAAATGAGTTTTTTTTCAGTGTTAACGGGATTGTTTATCGAGCTTTTTTTGCAACTCAAAAGTAGTAAAATAAAAAGAAAATGTTGAGGTTTGAAAAACATATTAATTGTTATTAAAATATTTCAATATACTAAAAAATCGATTATAGACTAGTTCGAAATCACAAATAGATAAGAATTAGTCGTCAAAAGATAGCATGACAAAACAAGTCTTTTATTGTAGACAGGTGTCAATTTGAAATTGAATTCGATCAATATAGTTATTTCAGAAGAAACCATTCATCTAGTAAATTCTATAGTTTATCGAGTTAAAGAATAACCTTGTCGAATTATTACTATAAATTAAAACATCTTATTCATATTTGTATATCCTTACGGTTAAACCAATATTAAGATGAAAAAGAAACATAAAATATTTTACCCACTGATTTTCTTATTTTTTCTAACGTCTTGCGTTGAAGAAATATCAAATGAACAAATTGATCCTAATTTATCTGAATTAAGTCAGTTAAACTTTCCTGATAACTTCAATTACGAAACAACAGAAACAATTGATGTTGATGTTAGTGTCAATGGTACTAATGGAGAAGCATTATCAACTGTAAAAGTAAGTTTTTACACAGACAGTCCAGAGAACGGCGGTAGACTTCTTTCTACGTTATTGACTGATGAAAATGGAATAGTAAACTCAAAAATTTTAGTTCCTGCTTATTTGGATGAGTTATTTGTAGAAGTAAATAGTGTTGGTATTGCTAATCAAATGAAGAAACCAATTAATCCATCAATGTCTTTTGATTTTGGAGGAATATCATCTAGTCAAAGGCCATTTGTTGATACTAAATCATCCTTCACCCCAGTGCCAATTTCAGGAAATTATTATTACATGGGACCTTTTCAGCCAGGATTGGATGATGGATTACCTCTATATCTTGATACGCCAGACGTGGTTACACAAGACTTTTTAAACGATGTTAGTGCTGCTTTACCTTCAGGTCTTTCGGTGCCAATAAATAATCCACAATACCTTACCACAACAAACGAACTTGATGTTGTTGTTAATCAGCAAAGTGAAGTTTGGGTGACTTTTATTGGAGAGACAGCAGGTTTTAGAAATTCATTAGGTTATTATGTGCATGATACTGCGAATCCACCAGCAAATGTCAATCAGATAGATTCTATATTTGTTGTTCTTCCAAATGCATCTCTTAAAAACTCAAGAGGTGAATTAGAAGTTGGAGATAAAGTGAACTTAGGAGTTTTCGATGGAGGGAAAACTATATCTTGGGTTCTATTCAGAAATGGATGGAATGGTACTGACGTGAATGTTAATACAGTAAAATATTACTCACGTATCGATTTTAATACATCCGAGTCAGACCCTACAAAAAGACAACATACTGTACAATTAATTGATTACGCAAATCAGCTTCTTCTTAATGGTTTTGAGGATCAAAATCGTACTAGCGGATTTAGTGATGAAGATTTTAATGATTTATTGTTCTATGTTTCTGCCAACCCATGGGATGGAATAGACGATTCTGATATACCGCCTACTGGTAATTGCCCAGATACTGATGGTGATGGTTTAGATGATTGTCAAGATGAATTCCCAGATGATCCAGAAAGAGCAACGCGTAATACATATGAGGGTTCTTTGGCATACGAAGATTTATGGCCTTCGGCAGGAGACTACGACTTTAATGACATGGTTGTAGATTATGAAATTGACCATATCCTAAACGCAAGTAACGATTTAGTAGATATTGAAGCCGACTGGACAGTAAAGGCTGTTGGAGCAGGTTATAAGAATGGTTTTGGTGTTGAATTTGACGGTATTTTACCTAGTGCTATAGCAAGTGTGTCAGGTCAAAACCTTCAGGAAAATATTGTATCAAACAACTCGAATGGAACAGAGAATGGGTCTACAAATGCAACTGTTATATTTTTTGAAAATGTATTTAATATAATTCAGGCGTCTAGCGGTAGTTTTATAAATACATTACCAGCTAATCCTTACACGACACCTGTTACTCTAAATACAGTTATAAATTTTGTTACTCCAGTTGATGAGAGTGTTGTAGGTTTTCCTCCTTACGATGCATTTATCTTTGCAAATGCAACGCGTGGAAGAGAAATACATTTACCTGGTCAAGACCCAACAAATTTGGCAGATGGTAGTTTGTTTAATTTTGCAGCAGATGCAACTGACCCAGCAAACAATTATTACTACAAAACCGAAAATGGTTTACCTTGGGCTATAAACATAGCTGAGCCTTTTGATTATCCTATTGAATATATCCCAATAAACGAAGCTTACTTAAACTTTGTACAATGGGCAGAAAGTGGAGGCACTTTAAATGCAGATTGGTTTTTGGATATCCCTGGTAATAGAGATGTCAGTAAAATATATGATTAATACTAGTTTTTAACTTAAATAGTAGTTGATTAAAGATTATTAAATATTAACGATTAAGTGGTTAAGTAAGGTAAGTCTCGGGTGTTTTATACATTCGGGGCTTTTTTTTATAGTACTTCAAAAAGGAATTTTTATTTTTCAATCTTAGTTTATTGTTAGTTCAAAACAAACGCCTTCGCTTAAGTTTGTAAGATTTTTGAATCACTTTTACATGACGATCATTACTTTAGTTTTAAGACTCAATTTAAAACAGACTTACATTTAAATAGAAATATAATAATTAATAGGAATGTGATTAACTTTATTAATAATCAGTCAGAATTTGAGGTTATTTAAATCTATAGGAATTAGTTTTAAATAATATTGGAGTACTTCATCGATAGATGAACTGAAAAATCAGGATAATTAAAACGATTCACCTTGCATTTTTATTAATAAGTCGTTTAATCCATTCTTATTGGCGATTATTAAAGATTGTACAATAAATTATGGTTATTTTTGTGTTAAATAACAAATAAAACACCTTAGCCATGATTCAAAAACTATTTTACCCATTTATTTTTATTTTCCTTTTAAGTTCTTGCGTTTCGGATGTAGATGAAATTGATGATACACAACCAGACCCAAGTGGAAATGATATCTCCGAACTCGTTATCCCAAAAGATTTTAATTTTGAAACTGCTACTCAATTAGAGGTTAATGTTGAGGTTACTGGTATTACAGGTCAGGCATTAGATGGAACTAAAGTAAGTTTTTATACCTCAGACCCTGATTTTGAAGGACAATTTTTAGGATCTGCAGTTACAAATTCCGCAGGTACATTAACCACAGAGGTTCAAATTCCTACTTATGTAGATAGTCTTTTTGTTCAAGTTCATAGCAAGGGTTTTGCCAACCGTAAAATAGAGCCAATATCATCTGTTATGAGTTTTGAGTTTGGAGGAGTTCCAGAACAACAAAGACCTGCTTTCAATAACAAGTCTAACGCCAAGAATCCTGTCCCGATATCTGGTAATTATTATTATTTAGGTACTTATAATGGCGCAGGTTTGCCAGATTATCTAGAGCCTGTTGGAGATAATTTGAGCCAAGCATTTTTAGATGATATTGATGCATCACTTCCTGAAAGTCAACCAGTACCACAATACAACCCACAATATTTAACAGCAGGGAACGAACTTGATGTTGTAGTTACCGATAAAAGTGACGTGTGGGTTACTTTTGTAACCGAAGGAGCAGGTTATAGAAATGCCTTAGGTTACTATAGTTTTGACACTAATAATCCGCCAACTAATGTAAGTCAAATAGATTCTATATTTGTAGTACTACCAAATGCGTCTTTGAATGGGTCTGGTGGACAACTTAATCCGGGTAATAAAGTGAAAATAGGAACTTTTGATCCAGGCAAAACAATTTCTTGGGTAATTTTTCAAAATGCTTGGAATGGTCCTTCTGGAACTGTAAACGTAAATAAATTAAAATTTTACTCTAAATCCGATTTTAATACTTCCGAAGATCCTGCCTTTAGACAGCACACAGTGCAGTTAGCAGACTTTGCGAATCAGAGATTATTAAATGGCTTTGAAGATCTCTTTAGATCAGATGGGCATAGTGATGAGGATTTTAACGACTTGATATTTTATGTGACTGCCAATCCTTGGGAAGCTATAGAAATAAGCAATATACTGCCGGTAACTCCTGCTAACGATTCTGATGGCGATGGAATTAACGATGCTAACGATGACTTCCCAGATTTTGCTAATAAAGCTATAATAAACACTTATACAGGATCTCTAGCTTTTGAAGATCTCTGGCCTTCTCAGGGTGATTATGACTTTAATGATTTAGTAATAGATTATGAAATTGACCATATATTAAATGGTAGTAATGAATTGGTAGAAATTGATGCGGACTGGACGATTAAAGCTGTTGGTGCTGGATTTGAAAACGGATTTGGAATAGAACTAGATGGAATATTACCAGGAGATATTGCAAGTGTAACAGGACAAAGCCTATTAGAAGGTATTGTGTCCAATAGTCCAAATGGTACAGAGACAAACCAGTCAAATGCGACGATAATATTTTTTGAAAACACTTATAACCATATTCAAAGTGCTGGAGGAACATTTATAAATACCATACCTGCAAATCCTTTTACCACTCCTGTAACGTTTAATACCGTTATTACGTTTAACACACCGATGAATCAGAATGATGTTGGGTTCCCTCCTTATGATGCATTTATTTTTGCAAATGGAGACAGAACTAAAGAGATACATTTACCTACTCATGATCCTACAGATCTTGCTGATCCAAGTTTCTTTAACACTTCTGCAGATGCCACAGATCTTTCTGATAGTTACTACTACAAAACAGAAAATGGATTACCATGGGCTATAAATATATCCCAACCTTTTGATTACCCTATCGAATCATCACCTGTTAACGATGCGTATTTAAATTTTGCTACTTGGGCAACTAGTGGTGGTACATTAAATACAGATTGGTATCTAGATTTACCTGCCAATCGAGATTCAACTAAGATTTATTAATATATAAAATTGGTTAAGGTTTGTCCCGAATAGTTTTCATAGCTATTCGGGATTTTTTTATGTTAAACTTAATTTTAAAGTTTCTATTGTCGAATTGGAATTGTCATAAAAAAGTATTTTACTAAACAACTAATCAAAATAGATGTTTAATTTTATGGCACAATACAAAACTATGTTTAAAAGTAATTTAATAATTTATGTTGTTCTTTCAGTGATTTTTTTTGGATGTTTAGAACAAAATATTGAACCTGAAAAAGTGAGCCTAATTCCAATGCCAAATGATCATACTCTCAATGAAGGCAAGTTTGTTCTAGATAGCCAAATAGGAATTAAATATCCAGATGATTTAAAAATTTCAGCTGAATTTCTTAATTCTTTTATTGAAAATGGAAGTTCTATAAAACTACAAGAATCAAATGAAATTGAATTTATTTTAGATACTACTGTTCAAAATTCTGAGGGTTATAACCTTGAAATTTTACCAAACAAAATTAAAATTAAAGCAAAGTCTGATAAAGGTGCGTTTTATGCTGTTCAAACTATTAGGCAATTATTACCGAAAGAATTTGAAAATGGTAGATATGACAAATCTAAAGCAGCACTTCCTTGTTTAAGCATAAAAGACGAGCCTCAATTTGAATACAGAGGAATGCATTTAGATGTAGGAAGACATATGTATTCGGTCAATTTTATTAAAAAGTATATCGATGCTCTTGCCATGTTGAAATTCAATACGTTTCACTGGCATCTCACCGAAGATCAAGGTTGGCGCATAGAAATTAAAAAGTATCCAAAATTACAACAGATAGCTGCATATAGAAAAGAAACTTTAGTTGGACACTATAACCAACAACCACATCAATTTGATGGCAAGCCTTACGGTGGCTATTACACACATGAGCAAATTAAAGAAATTGTGGCTTATGCACAAGGCCGCTTTGTGACCATAATTCCTGAAATAGAAATGCCAGGGCATAGTCAAGCAGCTATTGCTGCTTATCCTCATTTAGGATGTTCCCATAAACCTGTAGACGTGGCAACTAAATGGGGAGTTTTTGATGAAATATACTGCCCTACAGAAGAAACTTTTAAATTTCTTGAAGATGTTTTAGACGAAGTCATGTTACTATTTCCAAGTAAATATATTCATATTGGAGGAGACGAAGCTCCAAAAACCAAATGGAAATCTTCTGCTTTTTGCCAAAACTTGATTATCGAAAAAGGTTTAAAAGACGAACATGAATTACAAAGTTATTTTATACGAAGAATCGAAAAATATTTAAATTCAAAAGGCAGAGAAATAATAGGTTGGGATGAAATTTTGGAAGGTGGTCTTGCTCCAAATGCGACAGTAATGTCATGGAGAGGTACAAATGGAGCTATTGAAGCGGCTAAGCAAAAACATGATGTCGTAATGACGCCTACATCTCATTGTTATTTTGATTATTACCAGTCTCAAAATGAAGATGAACCTTTAGCTATCGGAGGTTTTCTTCCACTTGAAAAAGTATATGGTTTTAGTCCAATTCCTGAAGAACTAAGTAAGGAAACGTCTCAGTACATTATTGGTGTTCAAGGAAATGTATGGACTGAATACATGCCAAATGAAAAACAGGTTGAATACATGTTATTTCCAAGAATAATGGCTATGAGTGAGGTTGGTTGGTCAAATTCAGAAAAAAAGGACTTTAAAGAGTTTGTAAATAGAGTAGAATATTTCAATAAAAGATTGGACTTGTTAGATATTAATTATGCGAATCACTTGTATGATATAGAAGGTCAGATTGTTACTCAAAATGATAGTTTGTATTTGGAGCTGTCAACACTAACAAAGGACAATATGATACGTTACACTAGGGATGGAAGGAGTCCAAATAAAAATTCGGAAATCTATTATTCCAAAATCCCTTTGACTGAAAGCGTTGAAATACAAGCTGCTGTATTTGATTCGCTTCATCAGAGAGGTTATGGTTTTTTTCAAAAGTTTAAACGTCATAAAGCCGTTGGTCAAAATATTGTTATTAATAGAAAACCTCATCATGCTTATTCTGGAAGCGGATCTCAAGGACTAATAAATGGAATAAATGGAAGTAACACACGTTTTGGCGACAAAGAATGGTTGGGCTTTTGGGGCGAAGATTTGGAGGTAACTATCCAATTTAAACAGCCTACTGAAATAAACGCTATACAAACTCGATTTTACGACGCACCCGGACAATGGGTTTACTCACCAAGAGAGTTTGTGGCACATGCCTATTTGCAAGATGGCAGTTTGATATCTAGTAAGTTTTTTCCAGAAGAAAAGTCAAATTCGAATGTAAGAACTACATTTTGTAAGTTGAATGAAAGTATGCCAGTTATTGCTACTAAAGTCAAACTGATTATACCAAATTTTGGTATAATCCCTGAAGGTTCTCAAGGTAAAGGGAATCCAGCTTGGACGTTTCTAGATGAGATTGTCATCGAGTGAAAGGTCATTGCGAGCAGAAGGCATTATGACACGGCAATCTCTTTCAATATAAGTATTTAAAGAATTATAGAAACTTATGTAAAATATGGTCTAGTGATAAAAGTATAACTCCTTCGTTATTCTTACTCGCAGAGACGGTCTGTCTAAAACCTTATTGCGATTGGAATTAATAGATACAATCTATTTTCAATAAAATCCTATACCTTCGTAACATGCTACTAGAGATTTGTGCAAATTCTTACCAATCGGCAATCAATGCTCAGCTTGCTGGCGCACATCGCATTGAGTTGTGTCAGGAATTGTCAGTTGGTGGCATTACGCCATCTTATGGAACAATCAAGAAAGTTGTCCATGAGGTATCAATTCCTGTTTTTGTCTTGATAAGACCTCGAAGTGGAAATTTTGTATATTCTGAAGCAGAATTTGAAATAATGAAGAATGATATCGAAGCCTCCAAAGACTTGAGATGTCATGGCATTGTATCTGGAATTTTGAATGCAGATAATTCCATAGATATCAAAAGAACAAAAACACTCATAGAACTTTCAAAACCAATGGAATTTACATTTCATCGCGCCTTTGACGAGGTCCTAAATCCGTCACAAGCTTTAGAACAACTTATCGAAATTGGCGTAGATCGAGTATTAACTTCTGGTCAACATCAAACAGCAGAAGAAGGAATAAAATTAATTGAAGAACTTCATATTCAGTCGAATGATCGACTGAAAATCATGGCTGGAGCAGGAATAAAACCTTCAAATGCATTTAAATTTCAAGTGATTGGTTTACCTGAAATTCACGCTTCCGCTTCGGTTGAAATTATGCATGGTAATTCTAAGTTTAACGCTACACAGACCATTTCGGATCAAAAAATCATCGAAAGTATTTTAAAAAATATAGATTGAATGTCTTTTAATTCTAAAATTTCTTGCGACTATAAAGTGCTCTCAGTATACTTACATATCCCTGAAGTTTTATTTGGTCGGGGTTTAAAATTTCAATTCTGTCTATTTATAAATGTTTTTATTCTTATTGCTTGTCAGCCAAAACATGATTTGCCTGTTGACTTAGATTTACAGTCAAATTGGGAATTTAAAGAAGTCAATGATTCGATTTGGCGTTCTGCCTCTGTTCCTGGAAATGTACATTCAGATTTGTTAACCCATCAACTTATTGAAGATCCTTTTGTTGGTCATAATGAAGCTAAAGTGCAATGGGTTTCTAGTAAAGACTGGGAATACAAAACAAAATTCTCACTTGGTTCAGAAGTTTTGAACAAAAAGAATATTGCATTGAAATTTGAAGGTTTAGACACATACGCCTCTGTTTATTTGAATGATAGTTTGATTTTAAAAGCCAATAATTAAGGTTCGTCACCCAGCCTTTACTTGCAGTAGAATAAAAATTACCAA
>JAUIFC010000090.1 GCA_030429455.1 Bacteroidia bacterium
TGCCATCACAATAGGGCACATAACCCAGATTAAAATCTGAGGTTGGGCTTTGTGGATCATTTGGGTTTAGGATACCAAAGGGGATCAGCGGAATTCCATCTTCGACAGCTCCACAAGCAACAGGATTACAAAACCCGCCACCATTTAAAAATATCAAAAGGTTGTTGTTATTGCCATCCCTAGTAAACATGGTGAATTCGTTACCTGTATAACAAATGGGGCCGTTTGGGATATCAAAGAAATATTCGGTTGTGCCGGGTGCGGGTGATGCGGTTGACGTTGGTGTAAATGTTCCCAAATAACGATCGATGCCTTGATCATATAATTCCTGAAATGGCGTTTCAATAGTATTTGGATCTGTTTCGTTATTTTCAACAACCATATCATCGTCCGAACAACTTGATAGGATATTAGTTAGGACTAAAATTATTATAAAATCTCTTTTTAAAGTATTCATAGCTAAAGTTTTAAATTATTATACGTATTATATATTGAGTTAAGCTGCTGAATTACTTTCAACAGTCGAAACAGATTTAGTGGTTTCCTTTTCTTTAAGTCGAGCTTTCTCACGTTTCCAATTGCCTTTTAAAAACTGGTACATGGGCAGAAAATTTATTTTAAACGGATTGTTACTGAAAAACCCTGTAGTGACCCCATATTTTACCTTTTCAGTTTCCGGTTGATAGGTTCCGAAAAGCTTGTCGAAAATGATCAATGACCCTCCATAATTTTTATCGATATACAACTCGTTAGACCCATGATGTACCCGATGCGCTGAAGGTGTGTTGAAGATCTTACCCTCAAAAACGCCAAGTTTCCCAATAGCTTCTGTGTGCAGAAAATACTGAAAGAACAGTCCTAAAACGATACAGAGCGTCAATACATCTGCTGAAAATCCTAAAAGCACAAAGGGCATATAAATGATTGGACTCACAAAGGCTGCTATCCAATTTAACCTCACCGCTGTCGTCAAATTCATTTGCATCCCCGAGTGGTGTGTATGGTGCATCGTCCATAACAATGGGGTTTCATGACTTAAACGATGGTACCAGTAAAATCCGAATTCAGCCACTAAAAATGTAAGGATGATGGTAAACACATTGGTAGGAATACTAAACAATTGAAACTGTTCTACCCATCCAAACACTAAAAACTTCCAACCAATGGATAGGGGCTTGATAATATTCGATCCAATAAAAACCCCGAAATTTCCTAGGCTTTCTTTTATATTAAACACTTTTTTGTGTTTAAGTCTAGACCAGGTAATTTCTATAACTAATGCTACTAAAACTAAACCTGCAAAGATGTACTGTAAATTATTTAAGTTCATTTTTCAACTATTTTGATCCGTAAATGGCTCTTTGTACTTTAATTACAAGTTAAAATTACAGTATGAATGCCATAGAATTTTTTAATTGTAAGTGAAGTGACCAAATTCCAAAGTGAAATGATTTTCAATAGTTATAAAAAAACTCCGCCTAACAGACAGAGTTGAAAAACAGTATAAAATAGGTGCTAATCCTTATAATTTCACAATTTTTTTTGTTGCAAATCCAGCATCAGTTTTTATTCGCAATAGATAAATACCTGAGTCCAGACTTTCTAAATATAACTGGGTTGAGGTTCGTTTATCAGACATGATCAACTGGCCGTTCATATTAAAGATTTCAATTGTTTCTATAGTGTGGTTAGTTTGTATTTTAAGAACATCTCTGACAGGATTTGGATAAATTGTTAGATTTATGTCTGCATTAAAATCATCAGACGAAAGCACGCCTCCATTGATGTACAATTTGGAAATATATTGAATGTTAAGGTCGACTCCTGTGATAAGCACATCCATATCACTATCACCATCCACATCGGCAACAGCTATTGAGCCGTCGATGACATCAGAAAATGGCGTCCCTTCTGCCTCTGCAAAATTCCCTGAACCATCATTGGTGAAGAGCCTTGTGTAAGGAAAGTTCAGACTATTCGTCCCTCCAGACAAGAATAAATCTTGGTCATTATCGTCATCCACATCAGCAAAGGCTACTGCACTTTGAAAAAGTCCAGCAAAAGGAGTACCTGTCATTTCTGCAAAATCTCCAAAGCCGTCATTGACATAAAGCTTGGAAATATACGTATTGGAATTGTTACTTCCCGAAATGAATACATCCTGATCGTTATCGCCATCCACATCGGCAAAGGCTACTGCACCACTTCCCACACCGTCAAAAGTTGTGTTCATCATTTCAGTAAACACACCCGAACCATCATTAGTGTACAATTTAGCAATATGTCCATTACCCGAAGCTCCAGTACCCGTAATGAGCACGTCTTGGTCGTTATCGCCATCAATATCTTCAAAAGCAGTGGCGCTATCTATAACACCCTCAAATGGAGTACCCGTTACTTCGGTAAAATTACCCAAACCGTCATTAATGTATAATTTTGAGCGGTATGAAAAGGAAGTATTTTGCCCTGTAATCAGTACATCTTGATCATTGTCTGCATCGATATCTACAAAAGAAATAGAGCCTCGGCTTAGACCTTCAAATGAAGTCCCTAATACTTCGGAAAAGTTGCCAAAACCGTCATTGGTATACAATTTAGCAATTCTGCTAGAGTCGCTCCTCCCTGTAATGAGAACATCCTGATCATTATCGCCGTCAACGTCTGCAAAGGCAATCGAGCTATCATCCACACCTTCAAAAGGTGTATTCATGACTTCAGTGAAATTCCCTGAACCGTCATTTGTAAATAGCTTTGCTGTTCGAGTTCCCACTGGATCTTGTTGTGTAACGTTTAATCCTGTAATAAGTACGTCC
The DNA here is from genome assembly GCA_030429455.1 of Bacteroidia bacterium. Taxonomy (GTDB): domain Bacteria; phylum Bacteroidota; class Bacteroidia; order Flavobacteriales; family Flavobacteriaceae; genus Psychroflexus. The sequence continues at coordinate 2,814 of JAUIFC010000090.1, forward strand.
ATATCATCGTCGCCGTCAATATCTGCAAACGCAATAGAGCTTTGACGAACCCCTTGAAATGGAGTTTCTGTGAGTTCGGTAAATGTTTGGCCTAAAAGAAGTTGTGTAAGGCCAAGAAAAGTAAATAATAGTGTTGATTTCATTTTGCTAATTTTTAAGTTATTGTATGCTGTCAAAACTAATGTGGATAATAACCAAATAAGAAATAAACAATGTGAACCGACTAAATTGCCATGTGAAATGATGCCAGAGAAACAGGAACAGTGATTGAATTGAAAAATTAATCAATTTGATACAATACAACCTGTATAGGGATATGAAAACAAATATCTAAACAATGAAATGAATGTAGCTTAAGGTCAAAAATCACATAAATGAACAGGTCTTAATTCATCCAGTCTTTAAGCAATCTGGCTTTGGCTTTGCTGACGACAATCTGTTCTGAAGCTGCTGGAGTGGTATTCACAATTAATTTTCCATTGAAGTACAGTTTCAGATTTTGAATGGCTTCTCGGTTGATGATAAATTGCCTATTCGCCCTAAAAAACTGATCAGGATTCAATTCTCCTTCGATGTCTTCTAATTTTTCATCGATGACGAAAAACGAGTTTGAAAATGTATACGCCTTTACGATGCCTTGTTCAATGCTAAAAAAAGCAACATCCGAGACTTTTAAGGGGATTAAGGTATCTCTTTTCTGAACCAGATAACTCTGTTTATAGGTCTTCTTTTGTTCAGAAATTTGTTTAAATGCCTGAAGAAGCTGAACCGTGTCTAATGGAGCTTGAGCTGACTTAAACTTTTGAAGTGCGCTTTGAAGTTCTTCAGAGTTTATAGGCTTTAGCAGATAGTCGATGCTATTGACTTTAAATGCCTTAAGCGCATATTCATCATAGGCCGTCGTAAATATGATCGGAATGTTGACCTCAACCTGTTCAAAGATTTCAAATGAAATCCCTTCGGCTAAATGGATGTCAAAAAAGGCTAAATCGACTTGTGGTGAAGATTTAAAATAGTCCACAGCATCGGCAACCGTATCGATTTCAGCTTCAATCATAATGGAAGAGTCTATCTGATTTAAAATAAATTTTAAATTCTCGGCAGCAACAAATTCGTCTTCAACGATAACAACTTTCATAACAATGGTAGTTTTACGACAAAATGAGTTTCGTCATTTAAAATTACAATATCTTTTTTCAACAACAACTTAAATCTGGATTGCAAATTGCTTAAGCCAATGTTTGTACTTTCTGACGGGGTATTTCGTTTTTGGAGTTTGTTTTTCACGACGACGAAATCATCTTCAATATAAATGTGAACTTTCAGTGGATGTCGCGCAGAAATCTCATTGTGTTTTACGGCATTTTCAACAAGTAATTGAAGCGCCAAGCTTGGTATTTGTTTTGTTTTACACGACTTGTCTATTTCAATTACTGCTGAGAATTTCGTCCCATACCGTTCTTTTATCAGAAACATATAACTCTCCAAAAAATGCAATTCTTCGGCTAAAGTTACTAGATCTTGCTCTTTACTTTGAAGAATATAACGGTATAAAAACGACAGTTTTTGGACAAAGTTTTCGGCCTTCATTTGGTCTTGCCGAATCAATAAACTGAGAGTATTGAGCGAGTTAAATAGAAAATGTGGATTCACTTGATTTCTTAAGGCCTCCAGTTCACTTTGTGACTGCTTACGCTTTAGTCGTTCCTTTTCAATGGCATCTGCTTTAGACTTGTAGTATTGAAGAATCGCTCTTGAAATAATGAAGAGCATCAGGGTGATAAAAAGGTAAGTAAAATTTATCGATTTTGGGCTTATATCGGAATTTTCGCTTCCTAAATAACCACTAATAAATTTACTTAACAATCTCGAGGCGATAAAATAAAGCAAAAGGCTACTTCCAACTGCTTTCAAGATGACCCTATGAGTAAACCACTTAGGAGCCCAAGATATATTGAGTTTAAGGATGATAAGGCAATACAGGAACATGTACAGAACTCTAAAGACCGTCTCTTTAACAGAAATATCCATTAATTTCAGCAAAAATGAATCTTCGTACCCGAATAAAAATACAATCCTGGGGACGTTAACCAATATGGAGAAAAATAGGGCTATGCCAAGAATAATTCTATCTCGCACTCTTAATCATTTGCATTTTGGATTTCCTCCTGAATTTGCTCTTGTATTTTAAGATACTGTTCAAATTGATCTTCAGAAAGTACAGATTGCATTTCTTCATTTCTGTTAGACGTAAGTTTTTTATAGGTCTTAAACTTCTTAAAACGTGATTCATTCGAGGCTTTTAAGTCTTTAAAGGCTTTCATGTACTTTTCTGAAATGGCCTTAAACTGAGGTTTTTGTTCTTCAGTTAAATTTAAAGTTTCGATAAGGGGTTGAAACTTTGTTTTCATGGCTTCTTCATCTACTGAATATTCCTGAGCGTAAACACCTAGGGAGAGAAAAAAGATAAGCTTAATAAAAGGGCTTAATATTTTCATTGGTTCATATTTTTTATATCCTCAAATATTAGATTAAATTGTAATCTATTTTAATTCTTTTAAGTAAAGTATCCAAAATTGATGCTGAAGTATCTATTATTGACAATCAACCACCTTAACGCCTCACATATTTATCAAAAATAGAAATGACTGGTTGGGCATTTCCTTCGTCGTCAAACATGGTTCTGGAGGAAAATCCTCGCTTTGGCGCGGCAGGTTCCCACCAAAATATCCCGATTCCACGATGTTCTGGAATCGCTAAAATAATGTCATTTACTTCTTCTAAAAAGGCTTTTTGTCCTTCGGGCGTTTCAGGAAAAGGCGCTGGTTTGTCTTTATATTCCTGCGGTTGAAAATTATAGGCGACTTCGACAAGAACAATGTCTTTCTGGTATTCCAGTGCTGTAAAATTTAAACATTCTCTCAATTGAAGCAGATTACCATGCCACCACGGATAGTACGACTGGCCGATAATATCAAACTCAATTCCATAGAAAGCAAGCTTATCATAAAAGTACTTGGTAAATCCTTTATCGCCACCTTTATCGATGTGAACCATGATTTTTGGGCACGCCTCTGTGCCACAACTGGCTTTTACACCATTAATGCCGGATTGCAATAAGGCCGCAAAATTATCCCAGTTTTCCGGCAGTTTTCCATTTGGCCAAATCATGCCGTGACTAATTTCATTTCCCACTTGTACCATGTCTGGATAGACTCCTGCTGTTTTGAAGGCTAGCATGGTTTCTAAGGTGTAATCGAAAACCGCTTGTTCTAAGTCCTTTTGAGATAAGCCTTCCCAGGCTTTTGGCTTAAATTGCTTTTGCGGATCGGCCCAAGTATCTGAATAATGGTAATCCAAAAGAAACTTGTAACCTTTGGCTTTAGCTTCTTTAGCCAGAGCTATAGTATATTCTAGATTGTTAGGCAAATTCCACTTTCCACCTTCAGGTGAATGAAAAAGCCTTAACCTGATCCAATTGTATCCATGACTTCTAAAAATATCCAAACAAGGTTTTACTTCTCCATCATCTTTAAATTCAAAGCCTTTATCTTCGGCATCTTTTACAAAAGATAAATCAGCGCCGACCATATATTCTTGAGAAAATGCCAGCTGAAAAGAGAGTAAAAACAGTAAGATTATATTTTTCATAGTTATTAATTTGAAAATTCGATTCAACACTATTACGAAAGTAACAACAATAACATTTACATCGAGTGGAGTCTAGATGTTATAATGTACTTTCTAGTGTGCTTAAGAAGACATCACTGTCAAAATCTTGTGAATTCTTAATTACTGGCATGATAGTGTTTACTGAAAATTGTAATGATACTAAACGTTTTGAACCTGCTATGTAACTTAAATCACACGTAACAATAAATTCATCATCTAAATTTGCCTAAATTTATACAATTAATGGAAGTTTTAGAGATTTTTGGTTATTTCTGTGCCTTACTTATTGGCATTTCCCTGGGTCTGATTGGTGGCGGCGGCTCTATTTTAGCTGTTCCTGTTTTGGCCTATTTATTTTCTGTCAACGAAAAAGTAGCTACTGCCTATTCTTTGTTTATTGTAGGATTAAGTGCATTGGTTGGTGGCTTTAAACAACACTTTAAAGGTTATGTCGACTGGCGAACAGCCATTGTTTTCGGCATCCCTGCTATTATTGGCGTTACGCTTGTCAGGTATTTTGTGGTTCCTGCAATGCCAGACGTTTTATTTACCATAAGCGAATTTGAGTTTACCCGAAGAATGGCCATGTTCGGATTGTTTGCTGCATTGATGTTTCCAGCAGCATTTTCTATGCTGAAGACCAGAAAAGAGACTAAAAAAACTTCAGGTGACGTAAAATACAACTATCCTTTGATTTTGGTTGAAGGTTTACTCGTCGGCGGAATCACGGGTTTAATTGGCGCTGGTGGTGGCTTTTTAATTATTCCAGCGCTTGTTATTTTAGCCAATGTAGACATGAAAGTTGCGGTTGGCACTTCTTTGATTATCATTGCTCTAAAATCATTATTAGGATTTTTCTTGGGCGATGCCTTAACCATGGAAATCGATTGGCAGTTCTTGATGATTTTTACAGCCATATCTCTAGTGGGCATATTTATTGGCAGTTATCTAGGTAACTTTATTGACGGCAAAAAACTCAAAAAAGGCTTTGGCTATTTTATCTTTGTGATGGCGTTTTTTATTTTTTATATGGAATTTTTTGTGAAGTAAAATTAGTGCTTAATTACTGCTTGGGATCTGTTATATAAACCAGTTTTTCACCATTTTCTTTAATCAATACAATCTGTGAGTTGTCAGCAAATTCGATTATAAAAATATCTTCTACTTCAAACTTCTCTTTCATTGCTATACTAATTTTGTAGTCAAAATTTTTTTGAATTATAGTATCAAGTTTAATAGAATCCCTTAAGAAAATTCTAAATCTTGAATCGGAATTTTCAAATTCAATTCCCTGATGAGCTTCAAACAGAGCTATTTCTCTATTCTCAATCTTGAATATCAAATCTGGACCATAATATGGATAATCTCCGTTTTCTAAAAGATTACTATTTATATCGAAATCTAATTTCAAGTATTCGTTTGACGTTTTCTTTCTTTCAAACTTAATGAAATGAATACTATCAGGTTTAGCAAATTCCTTTTGATACTTTAGCATTAGCCTATTATTATCGAGTTGATATTTGCCTTTTGTCAAACCAGCTAAACCTCCTTTTTTCGGTTGATGGACTATCTCAAAAAAGGAATCATTTTTAAAGACTAAATTAATCTTTGAATATTCTGTTTCTGTACTATAATCAACACCTATTTTAATTTGCCCAAAAAATGATGTAGAAGTTAATAAAGCCAAAAAGGAAATTAAGTTTTTCATACATACAGGCGTTTACATCAAAAGTAGACCATCTAAAATAACAAAAAAACCCAAAGCTTTCACTTTGGGTTTTCAAATCTAAATAATCACAAATTACAATGTAGGTTTGATAGCTGCTTGAGCGGATACTAGCCTTGCGATTGGCACTCTGTATGGAGAACAACTTACGTAGTCCATACCTGTATTGTAGCAGAACTCGATTGAACTTGGCTCACCACCATGCTCACCACAAATTCCAACTTTAAGGTTCTCTTTTACGCTTCTTCCTCGTTGAGTCCCAATCTTTAATAATTGACCAACACCTTCCTGATCTATCACTTCGAACGGATCGTGTTTTAGGATACCTTTTTCGATGTATATTGGTAAGAATTTACCAGCATCGTCTCTAGAGTAACCATACGTCATTTGTGTTAAATCGTTTGTGCCAAAGGAGAAGAAATCTGCTTTTTCAGCAATAGCATCTGCCATAAGCGCAGCTCGAGGCACTTCGATCATTGTTCCAACCAAATAATGAATCTCGTCGTTTCTTTCTTCGAAAACTTGTTTTGCTGTTCTTCGAATTATACTTTCTTGAGCTTCAAATTCTTTTACCGTACCTACCAATGGTACCATAATTTCTGGAAGACAAACAACACCTTTAGCTTTAAGATTTAGTGCGGCTTCTATGATGGCTCGCGTCTGCATCTCGGTTATTTCTGGATAAGTGTTACCTAAACGGCATCCTCTATGTCCTAACATCGGGTTAAACTCCTCTAACTCTGCTACTTTATTTTTCACGGCTTGTAAAGAAATGTGCATGTCGTCTGCTAACTCTTTTTGAGTGGCCAATTGGTGAGGCACAAATTCGTGTAATGGTGGATCCAATAATCTAATGGTTACCGATTTGCCATCCATAACTTCAAATATACCTTCAAAATCAGCGCGTTGCATTGGCAACAATTCTCTTAGAGCTTGTCTTCGGCCTAAAGTTGTATCGGCTAGAATCATCTCGCGCATGGCTTTAATTCTGTCCAACTCAAAGAACATATGCTCTGTTCTTGTAAGACCTATACCTCTTGCTCCAAAGTTTCTCGCTACTCTTGCGTCTTTTGGTGTATCGGCATTCGTGCGAACTTTTATCTCTGCATACTTATCCGAAAGTGTCATCACTTCTGCAAACTCTCCACTTAATTCTGGCTCCATGGTTTCAACTTTACCTTCGATAATGTTACCTGTAGAACCATTTAGAGATATCCAATCGCCTTCATGATAGACTGTTGCACCAACAGTAAGTGTTCTTGCTTTGTAGTTTATTTTTAAAGCACCTGCACCAGAAATACAACATTTACCCATACCTCGAGCAACAACAGCAGCGTGAGACGTCATACCGCCACGGGCAGTCAAAATCCCTTTTGCAATATTCATTCCTTCAAGATCTTCAGGAGAGGTTTCGATTCTGACGAGGATACTGTTTTTAAACTTATGTGCTTCGTCTGCAAAGAATACAATTTTACCTGTTGCTGCCCCTGGAGAAGCTGGTAATCCTTGAGCAATAACTTTAGAAGTTCTTAACGCTATAGGATTGAACACTGGGTGAAGTAGTTCGTCAAGTTTGGTAGGTTCAAGAAGCATTAAGGCTTCTTTTTCATTTATCATACCTTCTTTGAATAAATCCATAGCAATTTTTACCATGGCTGCACCAGTTCGTTTTCCGTTTCTTGTTTGCAATATCCATAACTTGCCGTCTTGTATGGTAAATTCCATATCCTGCATGTCGCGGTAATGCTTTTCTAATTTATCTTGATACCCATTTAACTCGTTAAAAATCTCTGGCATTAATTCTTCAAGTGAAGGATAAGCTGTTGCACGTTCTGCCTCTTCGATTTTGGCGAGCGTTGCCCAACGTTTGGAACCTAGCATGGTAACTTGCTGAGGCGTTCTTACACCTGCAACGACATCTTCGCCTTGCGCATTGATAAGGTATTCGCCATTAAAGACGTTTTCTCCTGTACCGGCATCTCTTGTAAAACAAACCCCTGTTCCAGAATTTGTACCCATATTTCCAAACACCATGGCTTGAACGTTTACGGCAGTTCCCCAATCTGCAGGGTAGCCATGCATATTTCTATAGTAAACCGCTCTTTTACCATTCCAGCTGTTAAATACAGCGATAACAGCACCCCAAAGCTGATCCCAAGGATTAGTTGGGAAATCAAGTCCTGTTCTGCGTTTCACTGTATTTTTGAAATCAAATACTAAATCTTGAAGGTCTTGAACAGAAAATTCGGTATCTAGTTTTATTCCTCTTTTTTCTTTAAGGTCTTCAATAATTTCTTCAAACGGATCGATATCATCTTTAGATTCTGGCTTCATTCCTAATACAACGCCGCCATACATTTGAATGAATCTACGGTAAGAATCCCAAGCAAAATGAGGGTTTTGTGTTTTTTCTGCTAAACCGATAACAGCTTCGTCATTTATACCAAGATTAAGCACTGTATCCATCATACCTGGCATGGACACTCTTGCTCCAGAACGCACTGATAACAGCAGAGGATTGTCTTTGTCCCCAAAGGTTGTGCCCATTTGCTCTTCTATATTAGCAACCGAAGCTTTAACTTCCTCCGTTAAAAGTTCGATGATCGCTTCCTGACCTAATTCGTTGTATTCTGTACAGACTTCTGTTGTAATTGTAAACCCTGGAGGAACTGGAATCCCTATTGCACTCATTTCTGCTAAGTTGGCACCTTTACCACCTAAAAGATTTTTCATTGAACTATTTCCGTCAGCGGTTTTATTTCCAAACCTGTAAACACGGTTTTTAATTCCTTCTAATACTTCCATAATAATATAAATTTGTGTTTATTTAAAAATTAAAGTCTTTCTTAATTTGCGGTGTAAAATTAAACCACAAGTTTTTCTAAATACCTGATAATAATCAGGTTTAAGGATTTAAGTGCATCTTTCTTTTTAGAAACTGATTAAATTCATAAAAAATAGCGAACCTAATCTATGCTACAGCAAGCAAGAAATGCGCTGAACTACTTGCAATTATTGAGGTTAAGCACTTTTGAACATACTCCAAAAAAATTGAGCGAATTTGAAAGCATCAAATCGCTCAATAAATATTAAAAACGTGTATGTTTTATTTCGCTTTAATAGGGGCTAATTTTGCTTCTTTATAAGAAGTCGTTACAGATCGGTGTAATAAAACCGCGAGAATCAAGGCAACCACAAACATTCCAGAGAATACTTGCAGTGTTGTTGTTAAAGAACCTGTTTCTTGCATGATGAAATTGTATAAACTAGGCCCAAATAAGCCTGCAAAACCTTTTGATATTAACACCATCCCTAGAATAGTTCCTAATTGTTTGGTGCCAAATAAATCGGTTAAAAAAGCAGGCAACGTAGCAAATGCACCACCAAATATCGTAATGATAAGCATTAATAATCCTATAAAAACTGCAGGATAACCGATCTGCGCCAGGAAGAAAAATGCGAAAATCTCTATTGTAAAAAATATGATAAAAGTCGATGTCCTGCCAAAATAATCTGAAAACGCAGACCAAAATAATCGTCCTAAACCGTTAAATGCGCCTATAAGACCAACAATTCCAGCGGCTTGCATTGGTGTATAATTCAGTTGGAATTGTGCAATCTGACTTGCCTCCGAAATTAATGCAATACCACAACTGATATTGATGAACATCATGAACCAAATAAAATAAAATCTATTGCTTTTAAGCGCCTCTTTTCCCGTTACATCGCTTAAAGAAATGCTCTTTGTTTTGCTTTCTTTGGGCTTATAATTTTTTGGAAGATACCCTTCTGGCGGGTTTTCGATGTACGAGGCGGAACCCATAATGAACAGCATGTAGATGCCTCCAAGAACATAAAATGTGGTGGATATGTCTATGTTTTGAAAAAGGTATTGCATAAGTGGTCCAAAGATCAAGGACGATAATCCGAATGCCATGACCACAATGCCAACAGCTAAACCACGTCTATCAGGAAACCATTTTACCAACACACTTACTGGGGTTATGTAACCAACACCTAAGCCTATTCCACCAATCACTCCATAACTGAGAAAGAATAGAACCAAAGATTCCAAATGAATAGCGAAACCTGTACCTATAATTCCAACGCCGTAACATATTCCCGCTAAAGCCGCACTTTTTCGCGGACCAATCTTATTCACCCATTCTCCGAGCAAGGCTGCAGAAAAGCCCATCATAAGTATTGTAATTTGAAATGCCCATTTGATTGTTGTGGAATCTACTTCAAAAATCGTTCTAACAGGATCTGTTATTACCGAAAAGGCATACACCGAACCAATTGAAATGTGAATTCCAATCGCACTTAACATCATTAACCATCTATTCTTCATAACCTTAAATTTTAAACAAATATATCTGTTTGGCTAATGATAAAAATTGACAATAATCATAAATATTGACAATCGATATGATGGTAAGTATTTAATTTAGTTTATGCAACAGCCTTGTCTTTTAGCTTATATGCATTGTTAACTAATCGCTTCATTAATAACGAAATGACAAAAGCCACTACAAATAGACTTGAAAATACTTTTAAGGTGATTTCCAAAGACCCAGTGGATTCTTTGACAACATCGTAAATCGTTGGGCCAGCTACACCAGCAATCGCCCAACTCGCCAAGACCAAGCCATGGATTGCGCCTAACTGTTTCGTGCCAAACAAATCGCCTAGAAAGGCTGGTAAGGTTGCAAAACCTCCGCCATACATGGTGATGACAGTAAATAATACCACTAAGAAAAGAATTTCAGTTCCTATCTGTGGTAAGAAATAAAAGGCCAAAATTTGAAATGCAAAAAATATGACGTATGTATTTGGACGTCCTAAGAAATCTGAAAGACCTGACCACAAAATACGTCCCAAACCATTAAATACACCTATTAAACCAACAACCGCAGCGGCTTGCATTGGCGTATAGGCAAGCTTTTCTTGCATCATCGGACTTGCCGCTGCAATCACAGCAATTCCACAAGTGATGTTGATAAACATCATGATCCAGATGTAGTAAAAACGTGTTGTTCTTAGCGCTTCTTTGGCCGTACTATTCGACAAATCTGCCTTAACGGTTTTCGATGCGCTTGGATTAAAGCCTTTTGGCATATAGCCTTGTGGTGGTCGTTCTATATACCTAGCAGAGCTTAATATCAATACCATATAAACGACGCCTAATACGTAAAAGGCATTTATGATACCCACGCTATCAAACAAAGATTGCATGACAGGACCAAAAATCAAAGCAGATAATCCAAAACCCATGATCGCCATTCCGGTTGCCAAACCTCGTTTATCTGGAAACCACTTTACTAAAGTACTTACAGGCGTAATATAACCTAAACCTAATCCAATCCCACCAATGACACCATAACAGGCATAAAACAAGATTAAAGATTCCAAATGAACGGCTAAGCCAGAACCTAAGATTCCGACCCCGTAAAAAATACCTGCTGTGGTACCACTTACTCTCGGACCAACTTTTTCTACCCAAGGTCCTAAAAATGCGGCAGAAAAGCCAAGAAATAAAATGGCAATCTTAAAAGCCCATTTAATGGTGCTTCCTTCAACATCAAAAATGTCTTTTACAGGATTTGTAATTACAGAATACGCATAAACTGAACCTATAGATATGTGAATTCCTATAGCAGATAAGGCTATCAGCCAACGGTTTTTAAGTTTTGGAGTTGTCATGTGTTCTTGATATTATGTTTTAGTTTAAAAAACACCCCTAAATCCCCTCAAGAGGACATTTCTTTTCTTAGTTTTCCTCCCTTTTGCCAATGAGGTTTGGAAACTTCGGCATCGGTAAGTAAGAACTAAGAGGGTATTTCAATCATTTATTATATTTTCAATTTACTATTACTTCTTTAAAATAAGGGCTTAATACATTAACAACATGTTCAATTTCGTCTTTGGTATTTTCCCTGGCATCGTCCAATTGATATTCCCATCCGAGAGCTTTCCATTTATGCACACCTAATTTATGGTAAGGTTGGATCTCTAATTTTTCAATGGTTTTATAATCTTTAAAATACGCGCCCATGGCTTCTAAGAGTTCAGGTTTGTCGGTTATTCCAGGAATAAGCACATACCTTAACCACATAGGTTTACCTGAGTCTTCTCTATATTTTGAAAAAGTAAAAGTTGTTTGGTTATTTTTTTGTCCTGTCATGTATTCATAACCTTCTTCGGTCATGTGCTTGATGTCAAGCATGACCAAATCGGTGTACTTGTCCATCAATTCCATTGCAAAATGGTTTAATATCCGCCCATTGGTATCTAGTGCGGTATGAATCCCTTCTGCTTTCAGTTTTTTGAACAATGGAATAAGCGCTTTAGATTGCAATAAAGGCTCTCCGCCTGAAAACGTTACACCACCTTTTTTTCCAAAATAGGGTTTAGATTTCATTATTTTTTCAAATAACTCGTCAGTGGTGAAGGGTTTGCCACCTTCCATGGCAATGGTGTCTGGATTATGGCAATACAAACACTTCAATTTACAGCCTTGTAAAAAAACCACACAACGCAAACCTGGCCCATCATGGGTTCCAAGGGTTTCGATGGAATGAACGTTTAATATATTGTCTTGTGCTTTAATAACTTAAAAGATATTTTATTAATTTTATAAGAATTCTCCTTATCCCGAACGAGCTGGTTTTTAGGCCAGCTCGCGTCAGAATTTTAGTTATTCGTTATTCAAAGATTGAATTGATCTGTGGTTATAACGACTCATGGAACGATCTCGATATCACTTCCAATTGTTGTTCTCTGGTCAATCTTGTAAAGATTACAGCATAACCAGAAACTCTTATCGTTAATTGTGGATATTCTTCTGGGTGCTCCATCGCATCTAACAACATTTCTTTGTTCAGCACATTTATGTTAACGTGTTGGGCGTTGTTAGAAAAATACCCGTCCAAAATAGACACTAAATTTTCAACTCGAGTATCAAGTGAGTTCCCTAAAGATTTAGGAACAATTGAAAATGTATTCGACACACCATCCTGAGCATCTTCGTAATTGATTTTGGCTACAGAATTCAAAGAGGCAATTGCTCCTGTTTCGTCTCTACCATGC
>JAUIFC010000299.1 GCA_030429455.1 Bacteroidia bacterium
AATCTTAAAATCCTTGTTGCTCCTCTAAATACAATAATGAAAACAACAGAACCAATAACTAAGTCAGGTATTTTACTTTCAAAATAGTAGACTAAGCCTCCAGCCAAAATTACACCTAAATTGATGACAATATCATTGGAAGTAAAAATTGCAGAAGCTTGCATGTGTGCTTCTTTGCTCTTCGCCTTTTGAATCAGGTAAAGTGAAACGGAATTTGCCAAAAGAGCTAAAAAGGATATGATAATCATGTTTTGAAAAATCGGTATGCCATCAGATCCTACAAAACGTCTAATGACTTCCAATAAACCAAATAGAGCTAATGACATTTGAAAGTACCCACTTAGTTTAGCTACTTTCTTTTTACGAATTAATGTTTGACCTACTGCCAGTAAGCTTAATGCATACACTAACGAATCTGCTAGCATATCCAAAGAATCTGCCACCAACCCCATAGATTTAGAAATCAAGCCGAATAGCATTTCAAGAACAAAAAAGACAAAATTGATGATAAGAACAGCCCAAAGGATTTTTCGTTGGTTGCTTGGGTCTGATTCTACATCAATTACTACCTGTGATTGTGTGTTTGATATTAGTTTTGAACCTAATTTTAGTTCTGCTAATATCCTTTCAATTTCCGTAGTATTGCCAATGTGAAATATGGTTAGTTTCCTTTGAGGTATCTCAAATTCAAGTTGTTTGATTTCGTTTATTCCATCCAATTTCATCCGAATCATTTGTTCCTCAGAAGGGCAATCCATTTGTGATATTTTGAATACAGATTTTTCCATTATAAAAAACAAAGGTTTTTTTTTCACCTATCAATATCAACTAATATTGAATCAAAGTAACTAACCAAAAGAGTTTTTTTTAGCGAATCCAGTTTGGCTTCTGAATGAAGAAATAGGTAGGATGGCATTGGCATTTTATCGTTATCAATTTGACTTAGAATTGATTTTAGTTTTGTCCGTTTCATTCGATTTGATAGAAGACCAAATTCTGATAGGTTTAATTCAGATTTTCCTTCTGAAATATGATTCTGTAAAAGAAAGCCTATAGGTTGAACATTACTGTACCATGGGTATTTGGTTTGGTTGCTATGACAATCATAACAGGATGCTCGGATAATATTTCCAATGACAACTGGAGACTCGTAATGCTCAATAAAATCAGCATTGGTAACTGGTTCTATTTCATTGCGTTGGACGGGGACAAATTGAATCCCCACCAACACAATTAAAACTATCCATAGAGATAATTTAAGCCATTTTTTCATTTCATTGAAATGGTTTCTTTCACCGAACCACAAGTCAGCATTTTGCTGCCAAACAATGGGTTTTTGATCTCTTGAGAATCACTCAGCCAACTACCCCCTTTTCCCTTGTCGTACATCGGGCAATACTGTTGATAAAGTGTTCTGTCCGTTCCTGTGATTGCAAGCAAGTCCATGAAATCTTTTGCCATGCCTTCAAAATGCTCACGTTGATGAGCTATTTCGCTTTTAGCAATGTGTTCACCATGTTCTTTTACTACTTCCAATATTTCCTTAATCTCGGGCTGCTTGGACACTTCAAAAGTGTTAACGTCTATACTTGAAGCCTCTTCGGCAAGTTTTTGACCTGCGTTGGCAGCAACTTTTGAATCATCTTGAACTAATGCGGTTTTTAAAGCAAGATAATCGTCTATCAAATCAGTAATAGATTTGTTTTCATCCATACTCATTTCTGAACCTGTGGGCATAGAATGGTCTGCCTCATGCGGAATTGCACTGTGATCGTGCTGTTTCGCAGTTTCTTCCTGATTGTTTTGGTTTGAATTGCCACAAGCAATTAGCGATAGACTTAAACTAACTGAAAGTATTAAGACAAGCATTGAATTTGATTTTTTCATTTTTTTAGAATTTATAAGTTAAACATTTGAATTACTGACAAGCCAAGAATGGTAAGGAGCACAATAGCCCAGATCACTCTGGAAGCCCATTTATTAAGTTTTGAAGTAGGAGGCTGATCTCCCGTTTTACAACACGATTTCATTTGATCGTTTTAGTATTTTCACCACAACTGAGCATAGCCTGACCGAAGTAAGGATTGAGAATTTCCTCTTTATTGCTCAACCAGTCTGCCCCTTTATTAGAATCGGCCATTGGGCAATGTTGTACATAAACAGTGGTAGAGATTGGTACAAAGGATTCTGCAATAGCTATCATTGATCTTGAAACTTCAATGAAACTCGCCCTTAGGGCTTTTATATCAGAAAGGTGTTCAAGATGCTGTGTACTCTGTTTCAATGCGGATGATTGTTGCATCCAAAGCGTATGGGCATCACCTTTGAAAAGATTCATGTCCACTTTTGATAGGGAGCTGTTTATTGCATTTCCTGCTGCTTTAGCTTTTTCAAAATCATCATTCACCAGCGCATTTTTCATTTTGAAATAGCTATCAAATAATGGTACTAGTGACTTTTTGGCTTCATCAGATATTGCTGTTTTCTTTGAATTAACTGGCATATTTGTCATTGTAGTATTCTGGTTACCTCCATGATTATGCCCAGTCATTGCCACACCGCCTTCCGGATTCA
>JAUIFC010000091.1 GCA_030429455.1 Bacteroidia bacterium
CTTGCAAATAAGAATTAATGATAACATGCTCTGCAAAATTGAATTTTTTCCAACCGAAAACAAGAAAAGACATAAATGCGGACAAAGGAATACTCAAAAAAGTAAAAACATTGAAATACTTTAAAAATTGCCGTTGTGTTTCTCTTGAATCTTGATTGAGTTTTTCCTTGTCAAAAATTTTTGTTTCCGAATTTGTTTTGTTGTAAGTTTCAGCTATTTCGAATATGGCATCATTTAAATTGCTTGATATATTGATGTATTCATCAGAATAGGCATTGTAAAGAAGCGTTCCAAAAGCTGTCATGACAGCGAGAAATACGATGGGTGGCACGTATTTTTTTCTAACACCAGAAATGTAAGCTTCAATAACAACCTGTGGTTTGGAAAACAAATCCCTAAACGTCTTGATATAACTGTTATCCCAATTAAAGGTAATAAGAAAAAAGCCTTTTATCAGTTCTAAAGTGTGAGCGCGTTCTGTTACAACTTTGGCACCACAATGATGACAAAAATGAGCATCATCGGCTAGTAATGTCCCACAATTCTTGCAATTCATAAACTTATAATTAGTCAGATTATAAATATATAATGAAAATTCTAATCAAATCCTTGGCAAAGCCTTTTTATTCATTTTTATAAAAATCATGCTTAAATTTTGATATTGTTGGACAATTAAGAATAATTATAAAAGACCATCAATGCTGTTAATTTTTATTTAAACGAAAATTATTGTGTTTAATGTTTGTCTAAATTCGCTCAACAAAACAAAAAACTGTTGATTATGAAGTCTAAAATTTTTAAAATTGGTTTACCTGTTCTTTTTTTAGGAGCAATTCTTACACTATTTTCATTTAAGCCAGATTCAAAAGAGTTTCAAGGAAGAGCGATTTATTTTGCCAAATCCAAAATGGAGTTAGGAAGATGGGGTGCAAGGATGAGTGAAGCTCAAAAGAAACAAATCAAAGCCCGTCTTAAAAATAGATTGGAAAAGACCTATATTTTAGATTTTAACAAAGAAGCTTCATTATTTGAAGAAAAGCAGAAACTAGATGCCTATTCAGGAGCAACAGATTCTTGGGGCAAGAACTTTGCCCGAGGCAAGCAATACAAAAATGTAAAAGACAATAAGTTGGTTCAAAGTCAAGAGTTCTATGGAAAGAAATTTTTGGTTGTAGACCAGTTGGAGCAATTCAATTGGCAGATGGTTCAAGAGACTAAGAAGATTGGAAATTACGACTGTTTTAAGGCTGTAGCTTCGGTGCCAACAGACAATCTTAAATGGTATGATTTTTCTTGGAGCGAATTGCGTAGACAACAAGAAGAAGAGGAAAGTGGTGAAGAAAAAGAAGAAGTCGTGGAAATGACAACTATCGAAGCTTGGTACACAATGCAAATACCAGTGAGACATGGGCCAGCAGAATTCTGGGGTTTACCTGGTTTAATCCTCGAAGTAAGTGCAGGAGATACTGTAATGCTATGTTCAGAAATTCAAATAAATCCAGAAGAAACGGTCGAAATTATTGCGCCTGACAAAGGAAAAGAAATCACTAAAAAAGCCTATAAGGAAACCATTATCAGCAAAATGACTGAGATGAGAAATAATATGGGAAGACGAAGAGGATAAGTCTTAAATTATTGTTATCCTTTTTTACTTTATGAATTTACAGTTGTCCAAACTTCGTGAGTTCATTTATTTCTGAAAATTCCAAATTCTAAAAGATGAAAAAATTATTAGTGTCGCTATTTTTAATAGCGGTAAGTTTTTCCTACGCCCAACTTAAGTTTGAAGGTGTTGTTGTAGATACATTAAATGCACCCTTAGAATTGGCTAATGTCGTTGCCATTAATAAGAAAACAAGCGCTTTAGAATCTTATGGGATTACTGATGTTGAAGGTAAATTCAAAATACAATTATCTAAAAACAATACATACAAAATCCAAATTAGCTATATCGGCCTTGAAACTGTTTTTGACAGCATAACGACAACCAACGAAGATGTCTTTAAAAGATATGTGTTGAAGTCTGAAGCTATGCTTGATGAAGTGACCTTAAATTATAAAATTCCAGTCAAAATTCAAGGAGATACTTTAATCTACGATGCCGACTCATTTAAAACAGGTACAGAACGAAAGTTAGAAGATGTGCTAGAAAATTTACCCGGTGTTGAAATCAACGAAGACGGACAAATTGAAGTTGAAGGTAAAGTGGTTAACAAACTGATGGTTAATGGAAAGGACTTTTTCGATGGTGATACCAAACTAGGTGCAAAAAATATTCCTTCCAAGGCAGTAGATAAAATTCAAGTGTTAAGGAATTATTCCGAAGTTGGTCAATTACGAGGTGTAAGAAATAACAACGATAATGTCGCTATGAATATTAAACTGAAAGAAGGTAAGGAAAGCTTTTGGTTTGGCGATGTTACAGTTGGTGGTGGTGCATCACCAGACGAAGCGCTTTATTTGGCTCAACCCAAACTTTTTTATTACAGTCCGAAGTACACCATCAACTTTATAGGCGATGTAAACAATGTTGGCGAAGTGGCGCTAAGTCGAAGAGATATTAGAGGTTTTGGTGGTGGTTTTAGAAACATTAGCCGAAGAAGCGGTACCGATATTAATATAGGTGACAACAGTTTAAATTTCTTAACCAATCAAAATAATGCGTTGGAAGTAGAAAATCGATTGGCGACGGCAAACTTTAGTTACTCCCCAAAATCTTCACTAGATATCAGCGGTTTTTTAATTTACAACTCCAGCGAATTCCTATCGAGACAGCGAAGCAGCATACAATATACGGATAACGATTTAGGATTAGATATTCCAGATGAAGATACAGAACAAACAAGTAGAGAGCGTTCTGATCAAGGGGTTATCAAATTAAGTGCTTCTTTTCAGCCAAATTTTAATAATCAATTGGATTACGATGTTGTGGGTAGAATTTCTAATGACGAACAAAATCAGTTGGCTTTTTCGTCCGTTATTGGAAATACCATCCAAAGGGATGAAGTAAATCCATTTAGCATTAATCAAAATCTGAATTATTATTTTACTGTAAACGAAAGGAACATTTTTGCTCTGGAAGCTCAACATCTTATTAAAGATGAAGATCCTTTTTATAGGGCTTTATTAGGAAATGATCCAGACCCGTTGGAAGAAGATGAATATGATACAACTGCTGAAGGTTTAGGCTTAGACCAAAACCAAAATAATTATGATATCAACCAAAATAGAAGAATAAAAGCCAATCAATTAGATGCGCGCTTGGATTATTATTACATATTAAACGATGTGAGTAATCTTAACTTTACAGCTGGCACGATTTTTAGCAGACAACGCTTTGATTCTAATATATTTCAGTTTTTAGAAGATGGAACAGTTTTCAATCCCACACCAGATCCAGAATTATTAGGAGTGGATAGAGAATCTATAACCGTCGACAATGATGTGGTTTATAACTTTAGCGACATATATGTTGGAGCTCTTTATAGGCTCAAGACAGGTATTTTCACATTAAGTCCAGGATTTTCAGTTCATGCCTATGGCAATCAGAATTCTCAAAACGGAGTGACCTATGAGGACAACTTCTTTCGAATATTGCCGGAATTTGAAGCACTATTACAGTTTAAAAAGAGTGAATCTCTTACCTTTAGATACGAAATGCGTAACCAGTTTACAGATGTTTCCAGGCTTGCAGAAAATTTGGTTTTAAATGGATTTAACAATATTCAGTACGGTGAACCAGAACTGCAGAACGCACTGTCTAACAACGTGAGTTTGTTTTATCGCAGTTACAATTTATTCAACAATACAAATGTATTTGCAAGAATGGCATACTCTAATAATGTAGATCAAATTAGAGGATTAACAGATTTCGAAAGCGTCATTAGAACAAGTACATTCTTCAATTCCAGTTTTGCTGATGAAACCTTTAATACGTTTGGAAGAATCCAAAAAACGTTTGGAAAAATAAGAGCGACTTTTAATGCCAACTTTAATTATTCAAAGCTTAACCAGTTTATCCAAGGACGAAGAGCTATAAATGAAGGCTTTACGCAGTCTTATACACCAAGTATCAGGACGAATTTTAAGGTAGCGCCAAACGTAACTTTAAGATACAATTACAGCATAACAGACAATATTCAGGGAGATAGAGAAACCACCTTTACCAGAAGTTCGCCGTCTATAAATTTTGATGCCTACATCTGGAAAAAGTTGACAATTAGGTCCAATTATGCTTATACGGTTCAAAAGCAAGAAGGAGGGGATACCCAATCTTTTCAGACTTGGGATGCCCGTTTAAACTTTAGAAACGACCGCGATGCAAAATGGGAATACGAATTTAAAATTACCAATATCCTTAATATAGATGCGCAGGTAAGAAACTCTGCCAATAACATTTCTGTATTTACCTCAGAAACGTTCATTTTACCTCGATTAATCACGTTTAGAGTAGTTTATAATTTATAAAAAAAATAACCCGAAAGTGCAATACAATCGGGTTTTTTCTGAAATTTAAAATAACAGGTTGCGCTAATCAATCTTATACAATATTATGACGAGATTCTATGGATTTCAATACCCTATAGAGGGTATTTTTATACTCATCTTAACGATTTTACAGAATATTATGAAATACTGCCAAGAATTACGGAGTCAGTATAATGTTCTTAACGCCTTATTTTGATATGTTCAAGTTTTTCATTTTTATCAAACAAACGTATATTAAGCAAGATGCCTTCAAGTTTGAAGACCTGAATTTTTAGAAAATGCGTATCATCGTTTTTTCAGTTGATCAAAATTGCTTTCTGTATAACCCAGGTTCTTTAGAGGATTAATTTCTGAAATACTTGTGCGGTGATGTAGGCATCGCCTAACGCCGTATGGCGGTTGGATGAAGTTATGTTATAGACTTCGCATAATTTGTCCAAACTAAAATTCTGTTCATTAGCAAAATGCCCTTTGGTCTTATAAAGTGTATTTGTGTCCTTTTTTCTGTTTTTTAGTTGACCTGCGCCAAGTCTTTTAAGACTTTGGTTAATCATGGCGCAATCAAAATTTACATGATGACCAATAAGTGTAGCATTTCCAATGTATTCAATAAATTCCAATATAGCTTGTTCTTCAGAATAGGTTGCTTCACTAGAGGTTGAAGGTAAAATGCCATGCACCTTTATGCTTTCCGTATTATCTTGATGCTGTTTTACAAACCACTCTTTACTTTCTTTGATGTAAATACGATCTCTGGTCAGCTTAACCGCGCCGATGGATAAAATACGATCTACTTTTGGATTTAGACCAGTGGTTTCGCAATCAAAGGCTACATAGACTTGACTGGATTTGTCTTTAATTGTATTTAAATAACTTTTCCAAAATTCGGGATAGTTTTTCCTATTTTTTCTAAAATTAATCCAAGCCATATGATGCCTATAATTTTACTGTCCTTCAGTGATAACTATTTTTTTTTGAATACGTTGCCATTTAGCTAAAGACGTCATGGTACTATTTATTTTAAACAGAAATCATTTTTTGCTATTGCCGATA
Organism: Bacteroidia bacterium; assembly: GCA_030429455.1. Classification (GTDB taxonomy): domain Bacteria; phylum Bacteroidota; class Bacteroidia; order Flavobacteriales; family Flavobacteriaceae; genus Psychroflexus. Next base: position 5,542 of record JAUIFC010000091.1, read on the forward strand.
TGCCTTTAGTATGCTTGAAATGCTTTCTGTTTTCTGGTTAATGGGTTAAGTTTTACTAATCAATTACTAAACAAATGTTTAAGAGAAATATGTTAAATTAAATCTAGATTTTAAGGCACTTTGCAAACTTTTAATGGGTTTAAACAAGTACTTGAGTTTGCTCTTGTCGTGTTTGCTCAAGGTGTTCAAATCTACAAATCGCCCTGAATGTTGATGTGTAAATCCAGAAGAGCTTCTGTAGTGCAAAAGTTCATAAAAACTTCTAATGCAAGAATTAAAAAGCTCCGCATTCTGTGGTTCAAGCTCTGCCAGCTTTTTAAAGCGCTCCACTGTCTGAACAACTCGGATCTCTTTAGATAAGGCCAGAACTCTGGCACCATCAATAAGTGGCATTAGCGCTCTCGCTTTTAAGTCGAACTCGTTTTTGTGTTCTCCATCATCTTCAACTATAAATTGTTTAAAGAAGCTTAATGGTGGTGGGTTTTTAAGTGCATCGCTACCAAGATAAGCATAAAACTTGTCATCATTTTTTAATAGATTGAAAACAATATCCGCAAGTTGTTCCTCTAAATCATTTTCACCATAAACGCCTTTAAAATCAAAGAATATATTACAAAGTAACACACTTTTCTGTGTTGGCGATTTTATCCATTTGGTAAATAAATGTTTCCATTCTGTAAGCGATAAGCAAAACTCAGGATTGCTGGCCATCATGTTAGCTGGGCATTTTTCGAACCCTATGTGTTCAAGTGCTTCACTCAGTTTTTGCCCTAATTTTAGAAAGTAGGATGTTGCTTTCTCCTTCATATCGTCTTGAACATCTTCATAAATCAAGGCATGGTCTTGATCTGTCATAAGCAGTTGTTCCCCGCGAGCTTGACTTCCTAAAAATAGCCATGTAAATTCACATGGCGGCTGTTCGGACATTTCCTTAATGCTAAATTCGGCACATTTTTTAAACAACTCTTGATGTATGCCTTCTGTGAGCTCCAGACAATGTGAAATAGGTAAATCTGTAGTCAAATAGGCTTTTAGCATCATTCCTAAATAGCCTCTCGTTTTTTTAAGATCGTCTATAGATTTTGCTCGTTTAATGGCTTTTAACAATGCCATCGGGTTTGTGGCCTGTGCGGTTACAATATCATGTTCGGATAAGATACCAACTATTGGACTTTCCATAGTGCCATCTTGAGTTACACACAAGTGACCAATTTGATGCTGTATGAGCATTATCTGCGCTTGAGCTACACTAATCGTTGGTTCCACGCAAAAAACGGGAGTACTCATAATGTCAGACACCTGTGCTTGGAGAGCAATTTTTCCTGTAGCGACATGACGTCTCAAATCTTTGTCGGTTACAATACCAACTGGAATATTTTCTTTTGCTACTAAGGCAGAACTGATGCCAAGATCTGTCATTTGCCTTGCAACCTTATAAATCGCTTCCTCTTCATAAGTGCAAAAAGGCTTAGGCGTAAAGTTGATTTGTTGAAAAAAATCGATATTAACGCTTTCAGCTTCGTTTGTAGTCAAATTAGCAGAAAGTAAGACGCCTTTGTTCGACTTGTCATCAGGTTGCCTTTGGTTAGAAGCAAAACTTCTTAGTAAAAATTCTGAAATAGCTTCATGGTTTAAAAAGGGCTTAAATTCTTCAAACGGAATGGCGTACAACATCACATCTGTTTTTGCAATGGCTTGCATGGCATAAGTTCTGTCGGCAAATAATGGCCTTAATCCCATGACATCGCCTTCATCACAGACATCTATGAGCTTTGATGTGTTTTGTAGATTGAGTTTAAGGTCGACTAAGCCTTGGTTAACTACATAGAAATGAGGATGTGTACTGTCTCCTTGATTAAACAGGATTTTTTGTTTTGGAAGGTAAACAACTTCGACTTCACAAGATAGTTTGTAACACTCCTGAGTGTTTAAACCATCAAATGGAGGAAAGTCCTTCAAAAAGTCAGCGATTCGTTGAGCAATTGTATTTTTCATCGCTTAAAAGTAATACATCTTTCATTTGAGATTCTTACCATATTAATGCAATGTGATAAAATATGATTTAACTCAGTTTTTGGTGTTTACTGAATATAGGTAGGAATTTCAACAGTTGAAGAATTTAAGTTTTTTCTTAAATGTGATATATTACTGTTTTTTTCTGATCAAACTTTGCATATCTTTTCGCTGTTCTCGTCTAAGTTCAAGGTAGTTTTGAAATTGTGCAGCAGTTAATATATTTTTCAGTTCTGCATCTCTTTTTTCTTCCAAAGCAGTGAGCTTCTTTAAATTCTTTTTACTGCTGGATTTTATTCTTATGGTATTAATTTCAGTTTTATAGCTTTTGTTGATGGAATCGAATTGTATGGCTATTTCATTTTCTAATCCCAATTCTTTTGCCATTTGGCTTTTTTGGTACTTTGAAATTGGTTCTTGGTTATTTTGTTGTGCAATGCATTGAGTTGCCCATAAGAAAGATAATATTACAATATGAAACATCGTAAATTTCAACGGATAGAATGTGATGTTAGAATTTTTACTAGTCATTCATTAAAGTTTTGTTTCGGGTGCTTGATACTATGAAATATATTATTAAAATCCATAATAGATAATAGCTAATATCTAGATATAATTCTTTCTCTAAGCTTAAGACACTACTTATAATGTGTAACAAATGTACAATTACCCATATAAGTTTTAACAAATCAAGTCTTTTCTTTTTATCTTTTTTTAAAAAATGAATAAGGTAACAAACTAGAATTGAAGCTATTCCAGTTACCATAACTGCATTTGCATAACTTGTCCAATGGTTTAGTCTTAAAAATAAACCTAACATGATAATTAGGAGTAAACCTTTTGCAATATCGAAGAATTTTGAAAGGATGAATGAACCATTTACCGCAAGCAAAATAAGTCCACATATGGTACTAATGTTTAATCCGTATTCAAACATCTTGAGCCCAAATTCATGAACACTTGCTTCAGAAGCAAAAATCTTAATCATCAATCCTATCACTGCAATAAGAAGGCTAATGCTGATAAATATGATAAAAAATCGATTAGACATATATAAAAAATTAACCAGGTTAATTGTTTCAATTCACATTTATCCTAAGCTTTTCAAAATGAAATATAAAACTTCAGTATCTCGCGGTTTTTCATGATTTAAATTCTATTTTTCAGAAAAAAAAGTTTTATAATTAATAAAAACATCCTTTATTAATGCTATCTAAACTGATCTGAATTGGGCTAAAGCCTCTCTGTTGTGTTTATACAAAAATCATAGTTAGTCTATCGAAGAAAAAATAGTTTTAAACAATTTTCTTGTGATGAATTTTAATTTTATTTGTAGATTAAATTTGAGTATCTCTAATCATGTTTAAAATTTCTAGTTCATATTGATCTAAATCATGGTAAGAATTAAACCTCCAGCTTATTTGTTCAGGTTTAAGTCTTTTATGATTTACATTTAGATCATTAATATCAGAAACTTCTTCGATAACAGACAAATCACTAAATCCTAAAATTTTTTCATTTGATGGCTTTTCTATGTTGGGTTTAGTTATGGGATCAAAGATATTTTTAAACCTGTAGTTAATCGAAATGCCAAAATGATTTGAGGAGGTATGAACTCCTATCTCTTCTATCATTTTAATACAACGGTTTACATCTTTAATATTTAAATTTAAACTGGTGGCGGCCCACTCATATGGATAAACCCTTTCTTCGGACAACATAAAACTTATCGGCAAAAAGAAGCTATTAACATCAGGTTCTTTTACACCTATGATATACTTGTCTTCATGCTTTTCAATAATAATTGGTAGATTTTCATTCCAATGTGTATGAGCAGCAACTATCATTAAAGCATTTCTATATTTTTTTGAAGGATCAAGTTGGTGCAGAATTCTATTCAAATCCCGTATTTTTGAAATATTATGACCGCTTTTGCTAGGCAAAACACCAAAGTATTGGTAAATATCTTTTATTGCCTCTCCAGGTGAATCTGGTAGCAGAGAATTAATTAGTTTACCGTAATTATTATTTTTATAAAATTCCAATAAATCTTTCCCTACTATTGGATATTTCATCCTATTTTGATTTTGCTAAAGGCTCAAGTAGTTCTCTAAGTTCAGGTATTTCGATATCAACGTCATGATTTTTTGTTCTGCAATACCAGCCACCTGTAGCATACTTTTCTGTAAGTGTTAATTCATTAATTTTTACTGATAATTTTTTGTCTATCGCATACAAAATAAGGATTGCTTGGTCTTTAGACATGGTTTTAGGATTAAATTTTTTTTTGAATATTTCCAATACTTCTTTACTGTCCATAATAAAATAGATTTAGATATCAATATTAACAATAAAATTAGAATTAACCCCATGGTAATAAACTTTTTTTACACAATTACCTTAAACCTTTTAAAAAAAACTTTTAAAACTTACATATATTCTGATTTTTTGGGTTTTAAATTCTTTTTAAAAAAGTTTAATATTTAAAATAAACATCCTTAATTAATACCGTCTAAACTGGTTTAAATTAGTCCTGCTCGTTATGCCTTAGGCTTAATTTGGTTAATCACATAATCCAATAAGAGATAAAAAGGTAGAATAATCCTTATTTTCTCTACAAAATTAGAGAATGCTGTTTTCTCTTTAGATTTAACTCCTCTAAATAGTTCGAGTACTGAATTAGCAATTTAGATAATAAGTATTTGTGATTTGACGGCGTTTTCATTTGTGCCAACAAGTGTTTTGGCATTCAAGTTTTTTTTAGCAGTTTGAAAAAGTTTCTATATCCCATTTTCTTCTGTAAAGTTCTGCAATGGTTGAAGCGCTCCTGTTCAGCTTATTTGAGATGATTTCAATTGTTGTTTTTTTCTTTTGAGGTTATGCTATAACTCTCCTAGAGTTTTAAAATGTCAAGATTTAATTACTTAGTCTTTTGTATTGTCAAATGAATGGTTTCATCTATGAGTATATGTTGTTTTGCATCCTTTGGATGTTCTAGTTCTTAAACCACTTTTTAAACTGTATTTTCCTTAATTCTTGTAACATAATCATTTTTGGGCTTGATGCGTGATTTAATTTTAAAAATCCCATATCTTGTTGAATTTGTGGCTATTTTCAAAAATACAATGATTTTTACTATTTTTAAGTTTCGTATAACTGTCTTCAAGCATAAAAAAGCCAAAAAACTTTCAGTTTAAAAGTCTTTTGGCTTGATAAACACAAACTAAACTATTAAGTTCTTCCTAAAATGCATAGCGTTGAGGTCCACCTCGGCGGATTTCCTCGCTAGCAAATTGTTCAAATTTTTTAAAATTCATTCTAAAAGCATTGGATAATTTGAAAGCTGTTTTGTAATAAGCTTCATCATTGTTCCAAGTCGCTCTAGGGCTTAGGACTGATGTTGGTACACCTGAGCATTTTCGCGGTTGAGCCACACCAAAAACAGAGTGAATGTGGTAATCTTCATAAGTGTAATCGCCAAACTCTCCATTGAGAATAGCAGTAATCATCGCTCTGGTATATTTCAATTCTATGCGCTTGCCAACACCATATTGACCGCCAGACCAACCTGTATTGATCAGCCATACATTTACGCCAGCTTCTTTCATTTTTTTACTTAACATTTCAGCATATCTTGTTGGATGCAGGGGCATAAAAGGAGCACCAAAACAAGCAGAGAAACTTGGCAAAGGTTCATCTATGCCATCTTCGGTTCCTGCCACCTTAGCCGTGTAACCTGAAATAAAATGATAAGCGGCTTGAGCTGGAGTCAATTTTGACATTGGAGGTAATACACCGAAAGCATCTGCGGTTAAAAAGAAAATGTTTTTCGGATTTTTTCCAATTGACCCCGGTTGAATATTATCGATGTGGTCTAATGGATAACTGACACGAGTGTTTTGAGTTATGCTTGTATCGGCAAAATCAACTACGCCGTTTTCGTCCATGATGACATTTTCTAGAATTGCTCCTTTTTTTATGGCATTATATATTTGAGGTTCTTTTTCTTTGCTCAAGTTTATGGCTTTTGCATAGCACCCACCTTCAAAATTAAATATGGTATTTTCGGCAGTCCATCCATGCTCGTCGTCTCCAATCAGTTTTCGATTTGGATCAGCGGAAAGGGTTGTCTTTCCGGTTCCTGAAAGTCCAAAAAAGAGAGCAGTATCGTTATCTTGGCCTACATTTGCAGAGCAATGCATGGGCAATGTGTTTTTGTCCACGGGTAAAATAAAGTTTAAAGCGGAAAAAATCCCTTTTTTGATTTCTCCGGTATAACCTGTGCCACCGACAATAGCTATTTTTTTTGTAAAGTTTAGAATGGCAAAATTTTCTTGTCTTGTTCCATCAATTTCTGGATTTGCAAGAAAATCAGGCGCATTGATAACAATCCATTCGGCTTCAAAAGCACTTAACTCTTCATCTGTAGGCTCGATAAACATATTATAGCAAAACAGATTACTCCAAGGCAATTCATTGATATGTCTTATGCCCATTTTGTACTTCTCATCTGCGCATACATAAACGTCTCTGGCATACACTTCTTTTCCTGATAGATATGCTGTTATTTTTTTATAAAGTTGGTCAAATTTTTCGCTCTCAAAGGGTTTGTTAATGTCTCCCCACCAAATTTCGTCTTTAGTGATATCGTCTTTTACAATAAATCTATCCATGGGAGATCGCCCAGTGAATTTTCCGGTATTTACAGCCAAAGCTCCGCTTGACGCTTCTACACCTTGACCATTTTCTATTGTTTTTTGGTGGAGCAGTTCAGGAGAAAGTTGGTAATTTACCTTAGCATCCACTATGCCATAGCTCTCAAGCGCAATCGTTTTCGTTCTTGTTTTTGCAATATCCATGAATATTTTTTTTGCGGGCAAAACTAAATAGAAATCATAATTAAACAATTCATTTTTTACATATATTTCACTTTTTCTTAATAAAATTGAGAATAATGAAAATTTCCCTAGAATAAAGATGATTGCTATAAAAAACTATGCCTGTCTTTTATTTATTCTCATGGACAATTAGGAGTAATTTTTTTGTATTTGAAATTAATAGTTAAAGTGAACTACGGGTATTATAAAAAGAGGAAGATGATTAAATCAACTTCCTCTTTTTAACAATATTCTATTAAAAAATACTATCTAATGCTTCACCGCAATACGCTTATTAAACACATGTCCGTGACTAGTAATTTGTAGCAGATAGACCCCTTCTGCAAGTTGAACAGGCATTTCGAAGGATGCGCTGTCTTGCATTATTTGAATCCCATCAATTCTCATTTCACGTCCGTATAAATCCACCAATTTGAACTGCTCTATGTTCAGTTCTCCTTCCCATGTAATGCTCAGCTTTCTGTGCTGCGTAGACACAAACGGGTTAGGATACACATCAGCATTCTGTACGATAAGCTTTAAGGTATTTTGGTCAGCACCCATTGGCGCATTACAAGTCCCCCAGTCAGGTTGATGAGGATTTGTTAAAGGACTACCAGAAGCAAAAAAGGCAGGCTCACTTCCAATTTGAGTCACACACCAATTTGACAAATCTTGGTTAAAAGCTTGAGCAGCTCTAAACATTCCAATCATATTCGTAACATTAGACACATCCCAAGCACCAATATTTTGATTAAAGCTTGATGCACCTCTGAACATCTCTCTCATAGTGTTCACACTAGAGACGTTCCAATTACCGATATTCTGATCAAAATTAGCAGCCAGCATAAACATCTTCAACATATTGGTGACATTAGACACATCCCAACCGCTGATATCTTGGTTAAAGGCCGTTGCTTTAAAGAACATCGAGTTCGTTCGTGTTAGACTAGATGTCGTCCATCCGCTAATATCTTGATTAAATACAGGCGCATTGAAAAACATCGCCCCCATATGAGTCACATTAGACACATCCCAGTTGCCAATAGGTTGGTTAAAGACGGAAGCTGTATGGAACATTTGCATCATATTGGTCACATTTGAGACATCCCAAGTGCTAATATTCTGATTAAAAGTGGATTCATTTAAAAACAAAGCAGACATATCCGTAATTTTAGACGTACAGACCTTGGTCACATCATCGCCATTAGCAATCATGGCATCCAATATGACTCTATTGACCACCGTGTAAACCACACCATCAATTTCAAATTGGTCTCCAACAGCATAGTTATCACATTCCAAACAACTATTTGAGTTGATAAAAGCGTTAAAAGGATTAGGATTATCTGGCGTTGGGCAAAGTCCCCAAACAGGTTTATGTTCGTTTGCTAAAGCACTACCAGATGAAAAAGCGTTAGGCTCACTACTTATTTCAGTCACACACCAATTTGACAAGTCTTGGTTAAACACTGTAGCACTTCTAAACATTCCATCCATATTGGTCACACTAGACACATCCCAAGTGCTTATATTTTGGTTAAAGCTGAACGCACCTCTGAACATTTCTTTCATCGTGGTGGCACTTGAAACCGTCCAAGCTCCGATATTTTGGTCAAAACTAGTAGCGCCCATGAACATCCTCAACATATTAGTCACGTTAGACACATCCCAACCGCCAATAGCTTGGTTAAATGCAGTCGCTTGAAAGAACATCCAGTTCGTTCGTGTAAGGCTAGAGGTATTCCAGCCTCCAATGTCTTGGTTAAAGACAGAAGCATTGTTAAACATTGACCCCATATCCGTTACCATAGACACATCCCAATTACCAATAGCTTGATTAAAGCTAGAAGCACCACTGAACATTGCTTTCATATCGGTTACACTAGAGACATCCCAATTGCCAATAGGTTGATTAAAGCTTGAGGCCTGTCTAAACATTTTGGACATCGTCGTCACATTAGAGACATCCCAAACATTAATATTTTGGTTAAAGCTTGACTCGCCATTAAACAAGTTCGACATATCGGACACCTTAGAGGTACAGATTTTAGTCAGGTCTTCATCGTTAGCAATCATTGTATCGAGCATAGAACGATCGACCACCGTATACTCTACGCCGTCCAACTCAAACGTGTCGCCTACATCATAATTATCACACTCCAAACAGTTGTTTGAGTTTATAAAAGCATTAAAAGGATTGGCATCTCCTCCAGAACCTTTTATCTGAAAGGTGTAAGGATTTTCATCTAAATCGCTGTTAGCAATACTGACAAACGCAATTTTATCACCAAAACTGCTCGGATCAAACGTGATGTCAAAGGTCAGATTTCCACTAGGATTAATTGTAGACCCACTAGGCTGTTGAGACACGCTAAAGTCAGAAGACCCTGTTAGGCTCACCAAATCGCTACCGCCTGTTAAGGCTAACTCAAAGCCTCCGTTATTTTCGATGGTAAAGGTGCGTATTACACTGCCACTGATCACATCCACCAAGCCAAAGTTCGTGTGATTCTCCAAACTAGTACTGGTACTGCCACTGGCAATATCCTCGCCATTGCCCGTTAGGTTAATCTCTGGTGTAGTAGTTGTAAACTCAACGAGGGTAGGCGTGTCTTGCAG